>DXDO01000063.1 GCA_019115425.1 Candidatus Agathobaculum merdigallinarum
AACGCGCGAGGTGCGCAAGATCGAGGATTTCGTCATTGCGATCGACACCTCGATGTCCACTTCGGGCGAGCTGGTGCGGCAGTTTTTATCCTACACCTATTCGCTGCTCATGGACAGCGAGAGCTTTTTCCGGCATATCAACCTGCGCATCCTGCAATGCGACGACCAGCTTCGCTCGGACAAGCGCATCACCAGCGCGCACGACCTGCGCGACTACATGGAGCACTTCGAGCTGATCGGCCAGTCTTCCACCGACTTCCGCCCGGTGTTCGAGCACGTCGACCAGTTGGTCAGCGAGGGCGCGTTCCACCATCTGCGCGGGCTGGTCTACTTCACGGACGGATTGGGGATCTACCCCAAAAAGCGTCCCCGGTACGACGCCGCCTTTGTCATGCTCGAGGGCGAAGCCTATCCGGAAAACGTCCCGCCGTGGGGTATCCGCGCCATATTGCGCGAGGATGAAATCGCTGCATCGCAAGGAGAGGTATTATGAATATCAAAAGAGCCAAAAACGAGATCAAGAACGCGCTGCGCGCCTACCTCGCGCGCGATGAATTCGGCGCATACCGCATCCCGCCCATCCGGCAGCGCCCCATCCTGCTGATGGGCCCGCCGGGCATCGGCAAGACCCAGATCATGGAGCAGATCGCGGACGAGACCGGCGTCGGGCTTGTGTCCTATACCCTGACCCACCACACGCGCCAGTCCGCGCTCGGCCTGCCCTACATCGAGCACCAGAAGTTCGGCGGGCAGGAATACGCGGTCACGGCCTACACCATGAGCGAGATCATCGCCTCAGTCTACCGCGAGATGGAGCGCACGGGCGTCAAGGAGGGCATTTTGTTCCTCGATGAGATCAACTGCATCTCGGAGACGCTCGCGCCCATGATGCTGCAATTTTTGCAGTGCAAGACCTTCGGCAACCAGCGCCTGCCCGAGGGCTGGGTGGTCGTGGCGGCGGGCAACCCGCCCGAGTACAACAAATCCGTGCGCGAGTTCGACGTGGTCACGCTCGACCGCGTCAAGCGCATCGACGTGGAGGAGGATTTTGCGGTCTGGAAGGAATACGCCTACCGCCGCGGCATCCACGGCGCGATCCTGTCCTATCTCGAGATCCGCCGCGACCACTTCTACCGCGTCGAGGCGACTGCGGACGGGATGCAGTTCGTCACCGCGCGCGGCTGGGAGGACCTGTCCGAGCTGATGCAGACCTATGAGGCGCTCGGCCTTCCGGTCGACCGGCAGGTGGTCGAGCAGTATTTGCAGCTGCCCCGCGTGGCGAGCGATTTTGCGAACTATCTCCAGCTGTACGAAAAGTACAAGCGCGTCTACCGCGTGGAGGAGATTCTGGACGGCACCTGGGAAAAGGTGCGCGCTTCCGAGCTCGCGGGCGCGCCGTTTGACGAAAAGCTGGGCGTGCTCGGCCTGCTGCTCTCGCGGCTGGCGGACAGCGCGCGCGAGGCATATCGGCTGGACGGCCTGACCGATGCGCTGCATCAGGATCTCATCTATATTCGCGAGGGCGAAAAGACGCTCGGCACCATTCTGGACGAAAAGCAGGCCGCGCTCCAGCGCCGCCGCGCGGCAGGCTCGACCGATAAGGACGCGCTGTTTGTCGCGGCGCGCGAAGCCGAACGGCTGGCCGCGTTCCAGCAGACGATCGCGCTCGAAAAGGTGCCCAGGGGACAGGCGTTTGACCGGCTCAAGGCGCTGTTCCAGGCCGACGTACAGGCGCGCGCGGATGCGGCAGATAAGACTGACCGGCAGCTTGCAAACGCCTTTGCGTTTCTTGATGCAGCGATCCCGGACAGTCAGGAGCTTGTGCTGTTTGCGACCGAGCTGACCGCGAACTACTTCACCTCGTGGTTCATCCAGAACTTCGGAAGCGAGGCGTATTACGCACACAATAAAAAGCTGCTGTTTGACGATGCGCAGAAACATCTGCTGGACGAGATCCGGCAGGCAAAGCAGGAATCATAAAAACAGACGCGGGCAGCGCATGATGCGCTGCCCGCGTCTTTGCTTTTGCTATCCGTGCTATCAGCCGAAGTGCCCCATCGCGCCGTACATCTCCGGACGGCGGTCGCGGAACGTGCCCCAGCTGCGGCGCAGCTCGCGGATCTCGTCCAGATCAAACGTGTGCGTCAGGATGCAGGCGCTTTCGCGGTCGGCCTGCTCGACCAGCCCGCCGGTCTCGTCCGCGATGAAGGACGAGCCGTAGAACGTCAGCGACGAGGACTGGTTCTGGTTGTCCGGCGAGGGCGTGACCGCCTCGGTGCCGATGCGGTTGGCCGCGATGAGCGGCATGATATTCGCCGCCGCGTGGCCCTGCATGCAGCGCCGCCAGTGCGGCATGGAATCGCAGTCCAGGATCGGCTCCGAGCCGATCGCGGTCGGATAGAACAGCAGCTCCGCGCCCATCAGCGCCATGCAGCGCGCGGACTCTGGGAACCACTGGTCCCAGCAGATGCCCACGCCGATCTTGGCGTACGCCGTGTCCCACACGCGGAAGCCGGTGTCGCCGGGCGTGAAGTAGAACTTTTCCTGATAGAAATGGTCGTCCGGGATGTGGGTCTTGCGGTACTGTCCCAAAACCGAGCCGTCCGCGTCGATCACGGCGACCGTGTTGAACGTCGTGTTGCCCACGCGCTCATAGTAGCTGACCGGCAGCACGACCTTAAAATCATGCGCGATCTTTTGCAGCTCGTTCACCGCTGGGTTTTCCTCCAGCGTGGTTGCAAGATGGTAATTTTCGTAGTTCTTTTCCTGGCAAAAATACCAGTTTTCAAACAACTCGGGCAGCAGGATGATCTGCGCGCCCTGCGCCGCCGCCTCCTGCACCTTTTCGACCGCATTCTCCAGCCCGTAGGTCATCTGGATCGCGGCTACCGTCACTTTGCTCATTGTTTTGTCTCCTTGTCCATGCATTTGCCTGTTTGCGGACATCTGTCCGCGGAATACAGCCGAAAACCGCCCTGCGGTTTTCATCCCAAGGCCCAGCTTTGCCGGGCTTTGGGATTCCCCGACCCAGCGTCCTTGGGATGCGCTGTTCGGGTATCGAAAGGCGGTTTCTTCGGAACCGTCTTTCGTATATAGGGGGCTTCTGAAGCCCCCCTATACGCGCGGAATCTGCTGAGTGATGCAGTGGATATTGCCCCCGCCGATCAGGATATCGCGCGCGGGGATGGCGACAACCTTACGCGTCGGGAACAGCCCCTGCAAAATCACCTGCGCTTTTTCGTCCATCGGGTCGCCGAACGCGGGCATGACGACCGCACCGTTGGCGATATAGAAGTTGACATAGCTCGCGGCCAGCCGCTCGCCCGGCGTGCGGGTCGGCTCGCCGTCGCACAGGTCCAGCCCCTCGCACTCCTCCGCCGTGATGGTCACCGGCTTGGGCAGCGGCAGCTTGTGTACCTTGATTTTGCGGCCCTTGGCGTCGGTCGTGGCTTCGAGCGCGTCCAGACTTGCTTTGGAGAGCGCATACTGCGGGTCGCTCTCGTCGTCCGTCCACGCGAGCACGACTTCGGCAGGCGCTGCAAACGCGCACACGTTGTCCACATGCTCGTTGGTCTCGTCGTTATAGATGCCGCGCGGCAGCCAGATCACCTTGGAAACGCCCAGATAGTCGCACAGCGTGCGCTCAATTTCCTCCTTCGACAGAGCCGGATTGCGCCCCGCGGAGAGCAGGCACGCTTCGGTCACCAGCGCGGTGCCCTCGCCATCCACGTGGATCGAACCGCCCTCGCAGATGAAATCCCGCTTGTCGTAGCAGTCGTTTTCCATCAGGTCGCAGAACTTGCGCGCCACGCGGTTGTCGCGCTCCCAGCTGGGATACAGTCCGTCCACAGCGCCGCCCCAAGCGTTAAAGCCCCAGTCGATACCGCGGCGCTCGCCCTTGCCGTTTATCACAAAGGTCGGCCCCACATCGCGCGCCCAGGCATCGTCGGTCTCCATCACAACCAGCCGCACCTGCGGCGGCAGCTGCGCGCGGGCGTTGTCGTACTGCCCCTCCGAGCACAGCACGGTCATCTTCTCGCTCTCGCTGATCGCTTCGATCACGCGGAGGAAGGCCTTGCGCGCGGCGTACGCGCCGTACTGCCAGGAGTCCGCCCGCTCGGGCCAGATCATCAGGCAGCCCTCGTGGGGCGCGAACTCCGCGGGCATAAAAAAGCCGTCCTGCGCAGGCGAAGTGTGTAAAATTCTCATGGTTTTTCTCTCCATATCGTATTCTTTTTATAGATTACAACATTTTGATTTGGCTTGCAACGATTTCCCGCATATGTTACACTAAAGATACAAATACTTCAATGTTTTATCAGGAGGAAATTATGCCTAGCAATTACCCATATGCTTATTCCTATACCACTTACAGCATGCCGTTTTACAGTCTGTTCCTGCCCGTGTTGGCAGCGATCGTTATCATCGCAGGCGGCCTCGCGCTGTACTTCCTGTTTGTGCGCAAACCAAACCACTATCAGGGAGCTGTCGCTAAGCTGCACGATGCGCTCACCTTCCGCACGTTTTACACCGAAAAACTCCTCCGCGCGCTGTACTGTATCGTCGTGGTCGGCATCATCGTTTCCAGCGTGGAGTTGCTGTTTTCCAATTTCTTCGGCGCGCTGCTCGTGTTCGTCGCCGGTAATCTGATTGCGCGTATCGTGTTCGAGTTCGCTCTGTTGCTGCTCGTGCTGTGCCGCAACACGCAGGAGATCAACCGCAAAATGGGGCCGCTGCCCGAGGAGCCTGCCGCGCCGCAGACGCCCCCGCAGGGTACGGTGCCGCCGTCCCAGCCGCAGGGTACGCAGGCAGGTTCGGTCCCACCGCAACAGCCGCAAAATACTACCGCGCCGCAGGGCAATGTGCCCCCGCAGGCAACACAGGCACCCTCCAATGTTCCCCCGCAGGCGCCCGTCCCGCCGCAGTCAGAGCAGAATCCGCCCCAGCAGTAAAAAAACAAAGCCGTCCCGCGTATGCGGGGCGGTTTTTTTCATCCCAGCCGCCGGAAATCCGCGACCGCAACGCCCGACTGCGCGGCCTCGCCGGTGACAAGGTTCTGCGGCGCGGGGATGAGCAGCATGTAGCCGTCCTCCCCATAGCGCCTGCCGTAGCCGCGCGCGTATTCCTCCTCGACTGCAACGGACTGCACCTCGCCCACCACCATCGCGGTGAGCCCCGCGCCGGTAAGGTCGGTCAGGCTGTGCAGCGTACACTCCATCGTCAAAAAGCTCTCCGCGATGACCGGCGCCGCTACCGTTTGCGCCCGCTCGAGCGTAAACCCGCCTGCGGCGAACTCATCGCTCTCCGCGTCGTTGTGCGCAATGGTCTCCAGCAGACGGTCGTAGCAGGAAAGCGGCAGGAAGTTGAGCGCAAAGCATTTGTCCCGCCGGATGTTGGCATAGGTGTGCGTATGCTGGAACAGGTTTCCCATGACCGCGAAAAACGCCGTCTTATCCCCGTGGAAGCACGCCCACGAGTGGAAGCACACGTTGGGCTTTCCGTTTTCCTTCCATGTCGTGATGGCGAACAGCACCTGCGGCACGCCCGCGGCGCACTCCATATGTGAGACGATCTCGAACTGCCCCGGGTATTCCTCCCGAAAGTGCGCGGGGCGTTCCTTGCCGATGCGGATATTCATATTCTGTCCCCCTCCCCTGTCAGCTGCGGGTGATAAAGGTCAATATGTTGTTGTCTGACAGGCTCTGCTCATACTGGAAATCATTCCAGTCGAAGAAGGTGAGCTGCTCGGGCGCTTCGATGCGGTTCTCGATGATATACCGCGCCATGCGGCCGCGCGCCATCTTGGCGATGGTCGCGAGGCACCGCAGCTTGCCCTTGCGGTATGTCAAAAACTCGCAGGTGATCATCCGGTCGGCGGGCAGAAGATACGGCCGCACCGCCTTGCTGTATTCGTTCGACGCAAGGTTGACCGCGATATCGTCCCCATCCCCGAACAGGTCGTCGTAAAACGCGCGGCCCCAGAAGTCGTACAGGCTCTGCCCGTCCAGCTTGTGCGCCAGCTCAAGCCGGTAGGGCCGGATCGCGTCGAGCGGCCGCAGCGGGCCGTAAAACGCGGAAAACAGCCGCACATGTTCCTGCGCAAAGGTGAAATCGGACAGCGTCAGCGTTTCCGCCTGCAAATGCTTGTATGCCAGCCCGTCATACGCCAGCATTGCGGGCACGCCGCCCTCGCCTGTCCAGTCCTGATAGAGCGCCGCCGCGCGCAGTGCGATCTGCGGGCTGGTCTGCAAAATGCTCTCGAGCTCATACGGCGCCTTGCGCTTCAGGCTGGCTGCCAGCCCCTCGGTCTTGTACAGATATCGCGGTGCGCGCCCCTCCGGCATTCCCTGCGGCATTGCGGGCGCGGCGCGCATATTTTTCGCCGGCGACAAAAATACCTTCATCCTGCTCCCCTCCGTTTCCTCCATTGTACCCAAAAAACCGCGCGCCTGCAAGCGCCGCCTGTATTGCCAAAGGCTGGCGTTCATGGTAAAATAGGTGTTACGATTTATGGAATCACCGCGAACAAAGGAGGCCGCGCGCAGTGAAGATACAGGAAAGCGCAGAAAACTATTTGGAAGCCATTCTCGTCCTGCGGCAGAGGAACGGGCAGGTGCGGTCGATCGACGTGGCGCACTACACCGGCTTTTCCAAACCGAGCATCAGCCGGGCGGTCGGCCTGCTGCGGGATAACGGCTATGTCTCCATCGACCAGAACGGCTTGCTGAACCTGACTGAGGCCGGCCTGAAAATCGCGGAAACCATCTACGAGCGCCACACCGTGCTCACCGAGCTGCTGACCAAGCTCGGCGTCTCGCCGGAAACCGCGGCGGAGGACGCCTGCCGCATCGAGCATGTCATCAGTGCGGAGACCTTTGCAAAGCTCAAGGAGCACGCGCGCAAATACGGTGCGATAGCCGGCGAGTAGTCTCCCTGCACCACCAGGGCCGGTCCGGAGGGACCGGCTTTTTCCATTTTCGCAAAAGGAGGCCGCTATGCCGCAAACCTTGGAACACCTGCCGAACGGACTGACGCTGCGGCAGGACGACCGTTTTTTCAAACTCGGGCAGGACAGCGTGCTGCTCTCTGCCTTCGCCAGACCGCGCCGGAATGCCCGCGTTCTCGACCTCGGCTGCGGCACGGGCGCACTCGCGCTGCTCGTCTACCGGCCTGACCTTAAGATCACCGGTCTGGAGCTGCAAGAGGGGGCGCTTGACCTGTTCCGCCAGTCGATTGCGGACAATGGGGTGGATATGACCGCGCTGCACGGCGACCTGCGCCAGATCCGCGCGTTGCTGCCGCACGGCAGCATGGATTATGTGATCTGCAACCCGCCGTATTTTGACCGAAACGCGGGGAAAAGCGCCCCCTCTCCGGAAAAGCGCACCGCCCGGCAGGATGCGTCCTGCACGGCGGAGGATATCGCGGTCGCATCCTCGTTCGTGCTTCATACGGGCGGCAAGGCGGCGTTCGTGTTCCGCCCCGAGCGGCTGTGGACGCTGCTCGAAGCGCTCTCCCGCGTGCGGCTCGTGCCCAAGCGGCTGCGCTTCGTGCATCAAAACATCCTTGCCGCGCCCAGCGCCGTGCTGGTTGAATGCCGCAAGGGCGGCAGCGCGGAAGGGCTGATGGTCGAGCCGCCGCTCCTCGTCGAAAGCGAGGAATACAACCGCATATACGGAAAATAATACAAGAGGGAAATATTACAATGAGTGATCCTGTTTTATATCTGGTCGCTACACCGATCGGCAACCTCGGCGACCTGTCGCCGCGCGCGCGCGAGGTGCTCTCCTCGGTCGATTTCATCGCCGCGGAGGACACGCGCGTCACGCAGAAGCTGCTGACCGCGTGCGAGCTGCCCCGCAAGCCCATGATCTCCTACTATGAGCACAACCGCCGCGCGCGCGGCGAGGAGGTGCTCACCAAGCTGCTCGCGGGAGAAAGCTGCGCGCTCGTCACGGACGCGGGCACGCCCGCGGTCTCCGACCCGGGCGAGGATCTGGTCGCGCTGTGCGCGGAGCATGATGTGCCGGTCATCCCCATCCCGGGCTGCTGCGCCGCGGTGTGCGCGCTCGCGGCCTCCGGCCTGCCGACCGGACGCTGGTGCTTCGAGGGCTTTCTGTCCGTGAACAAAAAGGCGCGGCGCGCGCATCTGGACGCGCTGCAAAATGAAAAGCGCACCATGATCTTTTACGAGGCGCCGCACAAGCTGTGCGCCACCCTGCGCGATCTCGCGGAGGCCTTCGGCGGCGCGCGCCGCATCTCGCTCTCGCGCGAGCTGACCAAGCTGCACGAGGAGACCCTGCGCATGACGCTCGCAGAAGCGATCGCTTACTTCGACCAGACGCCGCCGCGCGGCGAATTCGTCCTCATCGTCGAGGGCGCGCCGGACGAGCCGGAGACCGAGCAGGACGAGCAGGAACGCCTTGCCGCAGCAGCCGCCGCAGTCCGCCGCCGCATGGAGGAGGGACAGACTCAAAAGGACGCGGTCAAAGCGGTCTCCGCCGAAACCGGCGTCAAAAAGAACGCGCTGTACCGCTTTGTGCTCGACGAACGGGGCTGACCTGCGCCGTCACAGGGTATTTCCGCTTTGTTCACACAAAGGACAAATTTCTGCCGTACACTGTAGATAACCAAACACAGAGGTGGGATATTTATGTCTACCATTTTGATCGCTGACGACGAGGCGCGCATCCGCCGTCTGGTCAGCGACTTTTTGAAACGCGACGGCCACAGCATTCTGGAGGCCGCGGACGGCCGCGAGGCCGTGCAGATTCTGGAAAACCGCCGTCCCGGGCTGGACCTTGCGATCCTCGACGTGATGATGCCCGGCATGGACGGGTTCGAGGTGCTGCGCGAGCTGCGCAGCCAGGAGCGCGGGGACAAGCACCTGCCGGTCATGATGCTGACCGCCCGCGCCGAGGATGCGGATCAGGTCCGCGGACTGGAGGAAGGCGCGGACGATTATGTGACCAAACCCTTCTCCCCCATCGTGCTGGCCGCGCGCGTGCGCACGCTGCTCAAGCGCGAGGGGCGCACCGCTGCGCCGGTCGAACAGCTCGGACAGCTCTCGATCAACGAGCTGCGCCGCGAGGTCGTGGTCGCCGGCAAGCCGGTCGACCTGACGCCCAAGGAATACGAGCTGCTGATCTATTTCAAAAATAACCGCTCGATCGCCCTTTCCCGCGAGAGTATCTTGAACGCGGTCTGGGGCTACGACTATTTCGGCGACCTGCGCACAGTGGATACGCACGTCAAAAAGCTGCGCGCCAAGCTCGGTGACTGCGGCTCGATGATCGAGACCGTGCGCGGCTACGGGTACCGGTTTGAGGGATGAGGATGAAACGCCGTTCGATCCGCTTCAAGTTCTTTGTGGCGATCAGCGCAGTGGCGCTGGTCTTTATCGGCGTGCTTCTGCTGCTCAACGTGTTCTTTTATCAGGACTATTATATGATGATGCGCCGCAACGAACTGCGCGACGCGTATCAGGCCATTCGCAGCAGCTATGACGGCAATGCAGACAACATTGCAACCGTTCTGGACAGCTATGAGAGCCAGACCGCCGTCCGACTTGCGGTGGTCTGTTCGGACGGCACCGTGCTGTACACCTCTTTCCTCTCGCCGAACGCAAGGCCGGAAGGCGGAGAGGGCGGCATGCAGAATCCCTTCCAGCTGCCGGATTTCAGCCTGTTCGACCAACAGCGGCGCGGATATGCCATTTTGCGGTCCATCGCGCAGAGCATCAACTGGGACGCGCTTTCCGACCGCCATTATCAGTTCCTGAGCGTTACCTTGTGGGATAACGACCAGTATCTCTGCCTCGCCGGCGCGCTGGATGACAACGCGGACAAATGTCTGTTCGCCTATATGCCCTATGCCTATATCGAGCAGAATTCTTCGCTCAATCTGGTTTTCCTCGTCATCGCGGGCGGCTGCGCGCTGCTGATCTGTCTGGTGTGCGGCTATTTTATCTCGCGCCAGTTTACCCGCCCGCTGATCGCCATGGCGGGCGTTGCCGACCGCATGAGCGAACTGGACTTCTCCACCAAATACGAAGGCAACGGCGACGACGAGGTCGGCCAGCTTGGGCAGTCGCTCAACCGGCTTTCCGCGTATCTGGAACAGACCATCAGCGAACTTCAACGCTCCAACGGCCAGCTTGCGCAGGAGATCAAGGAGAAAGAGCGCATCGACAGCATGCGTCGTGAGTTCATCGTCAACGTATCGCACGAGCTGAAAACCCCGATCGCGCTCATTCAGGGATATGCCGAAGGCCTGACCGCCGGCGTGGCGGACGATCCGGAGGACCGCAAATACTACTGCGACACCATCGCAGATGAAGCCGACCATATGAATAAACTGGTCATGCAGCTACTCAGCCTTTCCCGTCTCGAGCTTGGCGCGGAACAGACCTATAACGAGGACATCGATCTGCACGCACTCTGTGCGGAAGCGGCGCGCAAAACTGCTGTACTGTGCGAGAGCCGCGGGCTTACCGTGGAGTATGACAATACCAACACCACTGTGCGCACAGACGGCGATTTGCTTGAACAGGTTTTGATGAACTATCTGTCTAACGCCATCCGGTACACTGCCGACGGCGGGCAAATCACCATTTCTGCTGTCCGCACGGGCGGCAACGTACGGCTGACCGTATTCAATGAGGGCAGCGGCTTACCCGAAGAGGAGCTGCCTAAGATCTGGGAGAAATTCTACCGCACCGACCGCGCGCGCACGCGCGAAGCCGGCGGCACCGGCATCGGTCTGTCGCTGGTACGCGCCATCGCGGATACGCTGCACGGCAGCTGCGGCGCAGAGAATGTGGAGGGCGGCATCGCCTTTTGGTTTGAACTGTCGGATGTCACTGATACCGGCGAAACCGCACAGGAGTTATAATATCTTATATATTTCTTATATATTTCCAAACTTCCCTCTTGACAACGGCGAAATACCGTGGTATAGTATATAAGCACCTTAAGTGAGGGTACTATATCGCGGGGTAGAGCAGTTGGTAGCTCGTCGGGCTCATAACCCGGAGGTCGTTGGTTCAAGTCCAGCCCCCGCAACCACATTGTGCGACCAAAAAAGATATCGCACCGGAAAACCCCGAAGCCGCAACGGTTTCGGGGTTTTTTCGCGTCCATTTTTGACTGCACGAAAAAAAGATATCTTCCCACTTCTTCCACGTGCGGTGAGGACTTGAACTAAAACTGAGGGCTTTTGCGCCCAATTTTGAGTGAGCAACACGGAAAAATTTCTGTTTCTTCGAAAATTATTTTGTTAAATTTTTGTGAACAAAGTGGTTTGTGCTAAAATGTAGTACAAACCACTTTTCTATTCCACACATCTTGGCCGTCACTTTTTTAAGGTGACGGCCTTTTTTCTTTTCAGATAAAATCAAAATGAGAGCCCAAAGGGCATTACGCACAGGAGGAAATTAACTTGGATCGAAAACAGTATTTTGAAGAACTACATATTGCGCTCACGCGGGGGGGGTTCACCTCCCAGCCTGAGCAGGACGAATTGCTTCCTGTGGAGTGGGATGGTCTCCCCCTCTGCCGGATTACAGCGGACGGAGGCGTTCGCTACTGGCAGGAGGATGTAGCGATGCCGGAACGGGAACGGGCCTGTGAGCGAGCCACCGATCTGGCCTGCACCGTGCGGGAGTACATGACGCTGCTGGAACAGGCTCCGCCCCTGCAAGCCCAAAGCCTGACCGGTGACTACCG
>DXDO01000064.1 GCA_019115425.1 Candidatus Agathobaculum merdigallinarum
GAACGGTATCAAAGAGAGGTAAAAACCATGTACGAAGACAAGACTTTAGTATGCAAGGAATGCGGTAAGGAATTTGTGTTCACCGCAGGCGAGCAGGAGTTTTACGCAGAGCGCGGCTTCCAGAACGAGCCGCAGCGCTGCAAGGCTTGCCGTGATGCGCGCAAGAACGCGGCCCGCGGCCCGCGTGAGTATTTCACCGCGACTTGTGCAGCGTGCGGCGGAGAGGCTCGCGTTCCGTTTGAGCCGAAGTCCGACCGTCCGGTATATTGCAGCGAGTGCTTTGCGAAAATGCGCGAGCAGGGCTGATTTTCTTTCATGGTGATAACGTCCGGCAGCAAGCTGCCGGACGTTTTTTATTGCGGGTCGAGTACCCACAGGCTGAAATATGGTTCAGGGATATGCGGCCCGGCCTTTGCACATACTATGGACTGATTTCATGCGCAGAAGGGTTGATAGGCGATATCCGCTTCGCTGGGATTTTCCGAGTTAACCGCTTGATAGGGGATTGTTTCCGCGAAAGCGGCAGCGAAATTTCAGATTGACGATTGAAATTTGTCTCTCCTTGCGGTATACTGTTATCAAAACAAATAATCAGGAGGTCTATCATGGCAGCGATTACGAAAGATACCACGATTGGCGAGGTTCTCAATCGAAATCTGGATACGGCACAATTTTTCATGGAGATCGGCATGCATTGTCTGGGCTGCCCCGCGTCGCAGGGGGAGAGCATCAAGGAGGCTTGCATGGTGCATGGCACTGATGCGGACGAACTGGTTGCCAAGCTCAACGCTTTTCTGGGTGAGTAAGGAGAAAACAGGGGCCGGCAAATGCTGCCGGCTCTTTTTTTGGGTGTTGCAATGGAACGTATGATTTTAACGCCGCGGCTGGCCTGCATGGCTGCACTGGTGCCGCAGGGGGCGCGGCTGGCCGATGTCGGCACGGATCACGGCAAATTGCCGTTGTCGCTGCTGCTGGAAGGGCGCGTTGCATCCGCGATCGGCTCGGATATTGGCGAGGGGCCGCTTGCACATGCGGCGCGCAACGCGCAGGAGCATGGCGTTTCGCTGTCCCTGCGGCTGGCACCCGGGCTTGATGCCGTCCGGACGGAGGAATGCGATACGGTCAGCATCGCCGGCATGGGTGGGCAGACGATCGCAGAGATTTTGCAGGCCGCCCCATGGACGGCGGGCGGCTCTCATCTGCTGCTTTTGCAGCCCATGACGATGGTATATGAGCTGCGCCGGTGGCTGTGGTCGCACGGCTACGCGATCGAGCGTGAAACGGTCTGCCGCGAGGGGCGGCGGCAGTATGTGATACTGTCCGCCCGCGGCGGCGCGCCGATCAAAGAGGTGCCGCTGCCGCAGTGCTCGTATTCGTCCGCATTGCTGCGTGCGCAGGGGGCGGCGGATTATCTGCGGCATTTGCTTGCACGAGAAAGGCGTGCGCTGGCAGGTATGGAGCGGGCAAGGACGGCGGACGATGACCGCCTGTTGGAACAGCGCGCGCTGGTGGAGCACATCGAACAGGCATTGGAGGAACTCGTATGACAGTGGTTCAAGATATTTTGACTTTCTTGGAGGGCTTTACGCCGCCTGAACTGGCGGAAAGCTGGGATAATGTCGGGTTGCTGTGCGGTGACCGCACCCAGCAGGTAAGCGGTGTGCTGTGTGCCCTGGATGTGACCGAGGAGGTCGTTGCTGAGGCGGCGGAGAAAGACGCACAGCTGATTGTTGCACATCATCCGGCGATCTTCACTTCGGTCAGCCGTGTTACCGCGGACGACGCAACCGGACGCATTCTGCGTGCGGCAATCAGGAATGATATCGCGCTTATCTGCATGCATACCAACGCAGACTGCGCGCAGGGCGGCGTGAATGATGCGCTGGCTTCTGCACTGTTTCTGACCGGTATCGAATCCATGGAGGCGGGCGAAAACGGTATGCTTGGCCGCGTGGGCAATCTGCCGCGTGAGATGCAGCCGCGCGAGTTTGCGCTGTATGTAAAGGAATGCCTGCGCGCGGGCGGCGTGCGCTTTTGTGACAGCGGTAAACCGATCAGGCGCGTAGCGGTTGGCGGCGGTGCATGCGGCAAGCTGATGGACTATGCGCTCGCCAAGGGCGCGGACGCATTCGTGATCGGCGATTGCAGCTATGACCTGATGCAGCGCGCACAAACGATTGGCCTGACATTGGTGGATGCCGGTCATTTCCCGACTGAAAATCCAGTGGCGGCTGTGTTCGCCGGACAGATCGGCGCGGCATTCCCGCAGATATCCTGTACGGTATCCGAACGTCACAAGGACTGCATTCAATTTGTATAAGGAAGAATCAATATGCCATTAGATGCTATCTGCCTTGGAGCAGTGACCGATGAACTGAATGAAGCGCTTGCGGGCTGCCGCGTGGAGAAAGTGTATCAGCCCGACCGTGACGAGATCGTTTTGCAGACCAGAGGGCAGGGCGGCGCCCGCCGCCTGCTGCTGTCGATTGCCGCAGGTGCGCCGCGCGTGCATTTTATCGATGCCGCGCGCGAAAACCCTGCCGCGCCCCCCATGTTCTGCATGCTGCTGCGCAAGCATGTGCAGGGCGCGAAGATTGCCGCGATCGTACAGCCCGCGGTTGAGCGGATGCTCACCATTGAACTGGACACGACAGATGAAATGGGCGTCGCCTGCAAAAAGCATCTGATCTGCGAACTGATGGGCAAGCACTCGAATATCATTTTATGCGGGGAGGACAACCGCATCATCGACGCACTGCGCCGTGTGGACGGCGACCTTTCCGGCAAACGGCAGGTGCTGCCGGGGCTGTTTTACCGCATGCCGCCCGCACAGGAGAAGCACGATCCGTTTTCTCTATCGGGCGCAGGGCTGGCCGCCGCGACCCTGCAGGCGGACGGCGAGCAGACGCTTGATCGGTATCTGCTCGGTCAGCTCCTGGGCTTCTCACCCCTGCTGTGCCGAGAATTGTCCTACCGCGCGACGAGGGACGCTGCGAAACCGCTCGCTCTTCTGACTGGTGAAGACCGTCAGCGGCTGGGGCAGGTTTTTGATGATTTGATTGCTTTTATCAGGGAAAAACGATGGAAGCCATTTCTTCTTACCCGCGCGGAGGACGGCGGGGTGTTTGACTTCACTTTTCTGCCGGTCACGCAGTATGAAAGCATGATGAATGTATCGCAGGCAGACAGTTTTTCCACCCTGCTTGCCGCCTTTTTTGAGAAAAAGGGAAGGGTGGAGCGCATGGCGCGCCGCTCGGCCGATCTGCACAAGACCGTAGTCAACGCGCGCGACCGCTTGGCGCGCAAGCTGGCTGCACAGCAGAAGGAGTTGGATGAAACGCAAAACCGCGAGCAGTATAAGCGCATGGGAGACCTCATTACTGCCAACCTGTACCAGCTGGAAAAGGGGATGAGCAAGGCAAGGGTCGTGGACTATTACGCCGAGGACTGCCCAGAGGTCGAGATTCGGCTCGACGTGCGCCTGACGCCGCAGCAGAACGCCCAGCGGTATTTTAAGCAGTATAATAAAGCAAAAACCGCTGAGGAGATGCTGACCCAGCAGATCGAACAGGGCCGCGCGGATCTGGAATATCTGGAAAGCGTTTTGGTCAGTCTGGGGGAGGCGGAAAGCGAGCGCGACCTGTCCCAACTGCGCGAGGAACTGACGCAGGCCGGTGTTCTGTCAAATAAGCAGACGCGCAACAAAAAGCTGCGCACAAAGCCAGTGCAGGCAAAGCCCTTCCACTACCGGACAAGCGATGGTTTTGATGTATTTGCGGGCAAGAACAATCTGCAAAACGATTTGCTGACCCTCAAGACGGCATTTAAGAGCGATCTCTGGTTTCATACGCAGAAGATACACGGCTCGCACGTGATTCTGGTGGCAGACGGCCGCGAGCCGACCGAACAGGCGATGACCGAAGCGGCGATGATCGCGGCGTACCATTCGAAGGCACGCACTTCTTCGCTGGTGCCGGTGGACTATACACCGGTGCGACAGGTGAAAAAGCCGGCGGGAGCAAAGCCCGGCATGGTGTTCTACCATGTTTATCAGACCGCCTATGTCACGCCGGATGAGGCGATAATTGAAAAGCTACGCGTGGAATGAGCGCAGATATACAAGCATTCAAGAGTTAATTTAAGAGGAAAAGAGGACGCATTTGCGTCCTCTTTCGCTTTATGCGCCGATCAACTGCATGGTGTTGTAGAGCATCTCGCAGGCGGTCTGGCGGATGATCGGTTCATCCTCACACTGCATGGATGCCAGCGGGGAGAGCACTTCGAGACGTGTCAATGTGCTGACTGCGCGCGCCGCCCAGTCCATATCGGTGGAGTGCTCGCCCGCAAGCACGTACTGCGTACCGTCCAGTTCGCCGTCCAGAAGATTGTTGATAATCACGCTGGCTTCCGCGAGAGTGATCGGATTTTGCCCGCGGATTTCCGATAATCCACTCGCGGTGCGGTAGCCGGAGACAAGTCTGTTGGCTGCCGCTGTGCTGATAAAGGGCTTTGCCCAGGCGGACAGTCCGCTGTCATCGACAAAATCGGTTTGGGTGGTCGGCTCGACCGGCAACCCGGATACCGCCGTCGCCATTGTAATAAATTCACTTCGCGTCACAGGCTGAGACGGATGGAAAAAGTACACGCCGCCGATGTTTTCACCGGTCATTACCCCATTTTCCGCCAGACAGATGGCGGCATAATGCGCGGGATTGCCGGACATATCCGCATAGGTCAATCCTGCGCGGTTTTTGGATATGGTGATGGTGATTTGCACGGGCTTGGCAGTATTGCCGTCCGCGTCCACCGCGGTAAAGGAAAACCGATCCTTGCCGGTCTTGTGCCCGGGGGAATAGGTGAGGATGTTCCCCTCGATTTTCGCTGTGCCCAGACGGGGTTCTTCCGTCAGCTGGTACAAAACGACATCGTTGTCCGTATCCGCAGCGCTGAGCGAAAGTTCGATGGGGATATCAATACAGGTTTCCGCTTCAACCGCCTGTGCAACCGGCACATTGCCCGCGGCCTGTGCCACAGTCAGGCTGGCGGCCAGCGCCGCGCCGACAAACAACAGGGTCACCGGCAGCAGCACCATGGCAGTCAACAGCTTTTTATCCTTCAAAATACAAACACCCCTTCCAATAGGTTCCGTGTTTTGCAGTATGCTCCTGAGAAGGCCGCTTTATGCATAAAATTTGCTTTTCTTTTCCGAATGTTTCAGAGACCTTGCTGAAAGACGGAAATTCCTGCAAAAGT
>DXDO01000065.1 GCA_019115425.1 Candidatus Agathobaculum merdigallinarum
GCTCTGCATCCCGCGCAAGACCTACTGCAATTATGAAAACGGGCGGAACAACGTGCCGAACGAGGTGCTGTGCGCGCTGGCGGATTATTACCATACCTCGACCGACTATCTGCTTGGCCGGACGGACAATCCCGCCCCGCCGCCCCGATAAACAATTAGCATGGGCTAACTAAAGTTCTTTCCTTTTTTTCGAAAAAGTGGTATACTATTAAAAAACAATCTGAACGAGGCGAAAACAATGACGAAAATTGATATTATTTCCGGCTTCCTCGGCGCGGGCAAGACCACGCTGATCAAGCGCCTGCTCGCGGACGCCCTCGCAGGCGAGAAGGTCGTGCTGATCGAGAACGAGTTCGGTGAAATCGGCATCGACGGCGGCTTCCTCAAGGATTCCGGCATTGTGGTAAATGAAATGAACGCGGGCTGCATCTGTTGCTCGCTGGTGGGCGACTTCGGCAAGGCGCTGCACGACGTGGTCGACCAGTACGCGCCCGACCGCATCCTGATCGAGCCGTCCGGCGTGGGCAAGCTGTCCGACGTCATCACGGCGGTGCAGAACGCGCATCTGGACGTGACGCTCAACTCGTTTGTCACGGTTGTGGATGCGCTCAAGGCCAAGATGTACCTCAAGAACTTCGGCGAGTTCTTCCAGAACCAGGTGGCGCACGCGGGCGCGATCCTGCTGTCCCGCACCGCGGAGTGCCCGTCGAACCGTCTGGAAGAGGTCGTGGACATCCTGCGCGGGCTCAACCCGCACGCGCGCATCGTGACCACCCCGTGGAAGGAGCTGACCGGCGTGCAGCTGCTTCAGACCATGGAGGGCAGCCGCGATCTGGTGCAGGAGGTGCTGGACGAGATCGCACGCGAGCCGCACCATGAACACCATCACCATCATGACCACGCTCATGGCCATGAGCATGACCATGAGCACGAACACCACCACGATCACGACCATGAACATGACGAACACCATCACGACCACGGCCCAGACTGCACCTGCGGCTGTCACGATCATGACCATGAGCACCACCATCACCACGACCATGATCACTGCGGCTGCGGTCACGACCACGACCATGATGCGGACGAGGTGTTCACCTCCTGGGGCAAGGAAACGCCGCACAAGTACACCGAGGACGAGCTGAAGAATGCGCTGACCGCGCTGGGCGATCCGTCCCTCGGCACGGTGCTGCGCGCCAAGGGCATTGTCCCAGCGGCAGACGGCGGCGAGTGGCTGCACTTCGACTATGTGCCGGGCGCGCCTGAGATCCGCCGCGGCGCGGCAGACTACACCGGCCGTCTGTGCGTGATCGGCGCGGAGCTGGACGAGGAGCGCATCGCCGCTCTATTCGGCGTGGCGTAAGGAGGCGTTTATATGCCAAGCAGAGCACCGATTCCGGTTTACGTATTTACCGGCTTTTTGGAGAGCGGCAAGACCCAGTTTATCAAGGAAATCATTGCCGACCCGGACTTTACGGAAAACGAGCGCACCGCGCTGCTGCTGTGCGAGGAGGGCATCGAGGAGTACGACGAGCGCGAGATGATGCGCTACGGCACCGCAATCGTCCCGATCGAGTCGCCCGAGCGGCTCACGCCCAATATCTTAAAGCGTGTGGAGCAGAAGTACGACCCCGACCGCATTTTGATCGAGTACAACGGCATGTGGAAGCTGGATGACCTCGTCGCCGCCTTTCCGGCGCGCTGGGAGCTGTACCAGATCGTCACTACGGTGGACGCGTCCACCTTTGAGCTGTACTCGAACAATATGGGGCCGATGATGTTCGAGCATATCACGACCGCCGACCTTGTGGTGTTCAACCGCTGCACGGACGCGCTCAAGGAGATGCTCTATCAGAAGAATATCCGCGCGATGAACCCGCGCGCGACCATCTATCTGGACGATGTGGACGGCAACTCCGAGGACTACGCCCGCAATATGCCCCTGCCGTTTGACGTGGATGCGGATATCATCGATATCGCGCCCGAGGACTACGGCCTGTGGTATGTCGATGCGATGGGCGACCCCGGTAAGTACGACGGCAAGACCGTCCGTTTTCTGGGGCAGGTATACGTCGGGCAGAACGTGCCCGCCGGCTCGTTCGTCCCAGGGCGGTTCGGTATGGTCTGCTGCGCGGAGGACATCAGCTTTCTGGGCTTCATCTGCCGGTATCCGGGCGCAAAGGACCTCAAACAGCGCGACTGGGTGCGCGTGACCGCGTCCGTTACGGTCGAGATGCTGCCGCAGTACCGCGGCGAAGGGCCGGTGCTGCATGCAGTCGAAGTGATTCCCGCCGAAAAACCGGAAGAAGAACTGGTGTATTTTAATTGACCATCCGGCCGGCAATAAGCAAAAGACTTCCCATACGGTAAGCCTTCAGTATGTCGAAAAAGTCTCCGCGCCGCAGGCCGTAGCCCGCGATACCGCATTCCGCCGCCGTGCGGCGTTAAAATGCGTGTCGCGCATCAAACAGAATTTTGCGGCAAGCCGCAAAATTCATAAAAAGTCAGGACACGTGCCTGACTTTTTATACTTTGAGAGCAAAAAAGTTTCGTATAAGGGAACTTTTTTTGCGTAAATTTCGATCGGAAGCGTGGCTCCGATCGAGAGGCCGTCGAAAACTGTGTTTTCGACGGCCAAAAAGGCTTCCCATATGGGAAGCCTTTTTGCATACAGTATCAGGTACGGAAGGTGAGATTACGCCTCGACCTTAACGTAAACACCGCCGTTGCGGCAGGACTCGGTGGCAGCCTTGGCCATCAGAACCGGACGCAGGCCATCGACAGCGCCGACCGGAACCGGCTTGTCGTTCTGGATCGCGTCAACAAATGCGATCACCTGATCGATGAACGCCTGATTGTAGCGCTCAAGGAAGAACCACAGCGGCTTCTCGGAGTGCGAGCCGTCTACGGTGGTGATGGTGGTGGTGTTGATCAGGTCGTTGCCGTCCGCGGCCATGCCCTTGGAGCCAAACGCCTCAACGCGCTGGTCGTAGCCGTAAACCGCCTGACGGGAGTTGTTGATGACCGCGATGCAGCCGTTTGCCATCTTCATGGTAACGACAGCGGTGTCAACGTCCGGAATGCCGGACTCTTCCTGCAGGTTCGGGTTGACCAGGCAGGAGCCGACAGCGGAGATCTCGACTGCTTCGGAACCGGTGACATAGCGGACCATGTCGAAGTCGTGGATCATCATGTCGTAGAAGATACCGCCGGAAACCGCAACAT
>DXDO01000066.1 GCA_019115425.1 Candidatus Agathobaculum merdigallinarum
TCCGGAATATTCCATAAAAAATCACGATCAAAATCAGGAAATTTGTTTGTTATGTATTGGTTGTATTGTTGTGATGTTTTGATTGATTCCGGTCCGCGGACAGAACAATCAGACCGGCGCTTTTCTTTCGGGCACGATTTCAGCCGGCGATCGGCCGGTTACGTCCGCTGAGAAATATTTTTTCTGCATATTTCTGTGAGCAGCGCTGCTTTTCTCCGCATTTTACATCTTTTTCCACGCATTTTTGTGCGAACACGACGGATCATTTTATTTTCCAGCCTTGGAAAACAGTAGACAATTTATGCAATATTTGATACACTAAAGAAAATAATGTTGGCTATATTTCGGTAAAGATTGGGGATAGGGAAGATGAAAGTCAGCCGTCTCAATTCCATTGAACAATACGTAATCTCGCGCGAAACGGTCAGCATTGACGAATTGTGCGAGGTTTTTGGCGTTTCCAAGAATACCATCCGCCGCGACTTGAACGAACTGGAAATGCGCGGCCATATCACAAAGGTCTACGGCGGCGTCACCGCAACCGTGCCCTCCGGCGCCGTGCCGACGCCCATCCGATCGGGGCTCAACCCGATCGATAAATCGCTGATCGGCCGTCTTGCCGCCGAGGATGTGTCCGACGGCGACACGATCTTTATCGACTCGGGCACGACCACATTGTGTCTGCTGCGTTTTCTGGTGGCCAAAAAACGCATTACGATCATCACGCACTCGCTCGGCGCGCTGAGCGAAGCCGCCAAATACGACAATTTGAATATCATTTCGCTCGGCGGGATCTACAGCCCGACCACGGATTCGTTCGTCGGCCTGTCTACCATCGAGGCGCTGTCCACCATGCGCATCAACAAGGCCTTCATGGGCGCGACCGGCGTGTCTCTGACCGCCGGCATGACCAACACCACCTTTCTGGAGGCTGAAATCAAGCGTGCGGTCGTACAGCGCGCGGATCATATCTACGGCATGGCGGATTCCTCCAAAATCGGCAAGGAGGCCATCGTCACCTTCTGCCATCTCAGGGATCTGACCGGCTTCATCACCGACCGCGAACCGCCCAAGGAATATGTCGACCTGTGCCGACAGGAAAATGTAAAATTGCGGTACGAATGAGCGGCATAAAACAGAACAAAAAGAGGAAGCGGAACCTGCTTCCTCTTTTCTTTTGCGCTAGGTGATGCCGTTTTTGCGGTAATTGGACGGCGACACGCCGTACACCTCGCGGAAACGCTTGATAAAATAGCTGAAATTGTCAAACCCGACGTTAAAACCGATCTCCATTACCGGCAGGTCGGTCTCGCGCAGCAGGCGCGCCGCCTGCTCAATACGCAGCGAGTTGACATGCTGGGTAAAGGTGCGTCCAAAGTTCTCGCGAAAAAAACTGCTGAAATACTGCGGCGACAGCCCAAAATGCGCGGCTACACCGGTAAGCGGCAGCGGCTCGGTAAAATGCGCACTCAGGTAACCTACGATCTCCTTGAGCTGGCGCGCCTTGTAGTCCGCATTCGGCCGCATCCGCCGCCCATGCAGCAGCCCATTCTGCGCGCAGACCGCGACAATGCCCAGCAGCGCCGCCTTGACTGCCAGCTGGCTGCCCAGCCGCGGCTCCAGCCGGGCGCGCACAATCTGCGCGAGCAGGGCGCGCACCTCGCCCTGCCCCGGCTCGCCGGTGCGCAGGCAGGTCGAAAACCGCAGCCGCCCCTCCGCCAGCGGCGCAAGCAGCTCGTTCTCCGCCTGATCGCTGCGCGCAAACTGCAAAAAGTCCGCCGCAAACACAAACGAACGGAACTGGTTTTCTTTTCCCGCCGCCCTGATCTCATGCAGTTCCTCGCCCGCGACGAAAAAGACGTCGCCATGCACCCCCTCATATATCTGATCGGCAATGGTCAGCGATACCTGCCCCGCTTCCACCGTGATGATCTCCATTTCGGGATGCCAATGGTATGGGATAAAGTCGCTGTCGTCGGCCTCGCTGCCGTCGAGTGCGGGATAGATCTGGAACGGAAACGCGAGCGTGCCGTGCTCTTTTTTTTCACGTCTTGCAGCGTCCATGATGCGCCTCCAAAAGCACCTTAAAATTGTGTTATTGTTTGCGAAGAAATTGCAAGCATTCACACACACATCTGCTATAATTATAAACACAGAAGGGAGCAAACACAAGAGTGCGGCTTTGATTAATCGTATTTTTGTTGTATCATTTGTCAGAATAACACCCCTCGTTTTTGTGATAAATGACGAACCGTTCCCACCCATCCGCGAATGGTTGAACCGCTTACCGCCACGTGCTATAATTTTAGACGGCGGCAGCGGACAGCCTGACGCCGCGTCCGGCCTTTCAGCCGGATACCGCAACCAAAAAAACTTTTTTGGAGGGAAAACCGTTATGTACATTGATAAGCAAGTCAAGCGCGGATACAACGAGTATATCCGCCTGGACGAGGGCATCGGCAAGGACGCCATGATGGACGTTGCGCTCCTCGTGATGGAGGACGGCGACACCTACTCCTTCGAGGAGCCTGAAAAGGAACTGGCCGCTCTGGTGTTTGACGGCAAGTGCACCATCGAGTGGGACGACCAGTCCTACGACGTAGACCGTCCGAACCCGTTCGACTATAACCCGTCCTGCCTGCATGTGTGCAAGGGTACCAAGGTGAAGATCACCGCACACGGCCCCTGCAATATTTACATCCAGAAAACGCTCAACGACAAGACTTTCCCGAACAAAATGTATAAACCGGAAGATACCGACACCTGGGCGCGCGGCGCAAACGGCGAGCTGATGGGCTGCATCAAGCGCGATGTACGCACCTGCTTCGATCTGGACAACGCGCCATACTCCAACATGGTGCTGGGCGAAGTCGTCAACCTGCCGGGCAAGTGGTCGAGCTACCCGCCGCACCATCATCCGCAGCCGGAGTGCTACTTCTACCGCTATGACAAGCCGCAGGGCTTCGGCGCCGGCTGGGGCAACGGCGAGATCTACGAGACCCATCACAACGGCCTTGCGATCATCACCGACAAGATGCACTCTCAGGTAACCGGCCCGGGCTACTCCTGCTGCTACGCATGGGGCATCCGTCACCTGCCGGGCGACCCGTGGGATAAGACCCGCATCGACGACGAGGAGCACATCTGGCTCGTGCAGGATGACGCCAACGACCACATCTGGCACTGCCCGACCGGGAACTAACGTATAGGAGGGACTCCGTCCCCCCTATATACGGAAAAAGTTCCGTAGAAACTTTTTCCGATACCCCCCTCTCGCCCGCATAGCGGGCGAGGCCGCGCCGCCACGGCGCGGGCAGCGGGATGGAACCGAGGCGGAGCCCCGGTTCCATGAATTACCTTGCGGTGCGGCATAGTCGCCCGTTTGGAACCCCGGTTTCGATCGAGTTTTGTGAGAAAAAATAATTTCAGGAGGAATTAAATCTATGAAGCATATGGAAACCGTCCGCCTGACGGCATCGCAGGCGCTCGTCCGCTTCCTCGAGAACCAGTATGTCAGCTACATCGACATGGACGGCAACGAGGTTGAGCACAAGTTTGTCAAGGGCATCTTCATGCTGCCCGGCCACGGCAACGTTGTCGGCTTTGCCAACGGCGTTGAGCAGGAGCTCAAGGATATGGTCGTCTATCAGGGCAAGAACGAGCAGGGCATGGCGCTCGCCGCTGTCGGCTACGCCAAGCAGATGCGCCGCAAGCAGATCTTCGCGGCTACCTCTTCCGTCGGCCCCGGCGCGTGCAATATGGTCACCGCTGCTGCGACCGCTACCGCTAACAACATTCCGGTTCTGATCCTGCCGGGCGACATCTATGCGTCCCGCCAGCCCGATCCAGTTCTCCAGCAGATGGAGCAGCCGCAGAACCTGTCCATCTCCGCGCACGATGCGTTCCAGGCTGTCACCAAGTACTGGGGCCGCATCAACCGTCCGGAGCAGGTCATGACCGATATGATCTCCGCGATGCGTGTGCTCACCGACACCGCCAATAC
>DXDO01000067.1 GCA_019115425.1 Candidatus Agathobaculum merdigallinarum
TTGGCGGAGACGGAGAGATTTGAACTCTCGCGCCGGTTTCCCGACCTACTCCCTTAGCAGGGGAGCCCCTTCACCAGCTTGGGTACGTCTCCATGTCAAGTGTGTAGTTGTTCCACCGGAAAAGCAGCGGAGCGGTGGGGCTTTTCATAAAAGCTATTTACGAATCCCAACACCCTAAGAACTCCGTAAGAAGTTGGCGGAGCGGGTGGGATTCGAACCCACGCGCCCTTTCGGACAAACGGTTTTCAAGACCGCCTCGTTATGACCACTTCGATACCGCTCCGTATCTTGCCCGATAAGCAAGAAATATTATACCCCATCGAACGCGACTTGTCAATCCCTTTTCAGTTTCTCTTCCCATTCCGTCTGCTTGAAGCCAGTCAGAGCGAAATCATCCCCCACCAGCAGCGGCCGTTTGACCAGCATGCCGTCAGTCGCGAGCAGCGCAAACTGCTCGTCCTCGCTCATCTGCGGCAGCTTATCCTTTAGGCCCAGCGCCTTGTATTGCAGTCCGCTCGTATTGAAAAAGCGTTTGAGCGGCAGGCCGCTCATCTTGTGCCAGGCGCGCAGCTCCTCCTCGGTCGGATTGTCCTGCTTGATGTCGCGCGTTTCAACCGAAACACCCTGTTCCTCCAGCCATTTCGCCGCCTTCTGACAGGTTGTGCATTTGGGATAGCAAATAAACAGCATTGATAATCCTCCTTTTTATTCCAGTCCCTGTGCCGGCGCTGCGGCTCTTCCACAAAGAATTGCCAGCTCCGCCGCCAGAAACACACAGGCTGCCACGGACAAGCCGCCGCGCAGCAGCATTTTGGCGGACCAGTCCAGCGTACTCATTCCCATCAGGGAGCTCAGCCCAACGCCGCCTAAATCGGATACCGCCATGGTTGTCGCAATGGCGCTGAAAAAGGCAAACGCCGCCGGACGCGGCTTTCCATAAAGCAGGCGCGCCAGATGATAAAACGCAAGCACCACCAGCACATCGGCCACCAGACCAAAGGCGAACGACGCCAGTATGGGATCGACACAGGTCATCCGGTAGTTCACCAGCAGGTGCAGGCAGCTCCACAGCAGCGGCACCAGCGTCAGCATCGCGGACTGGGCGGTCATTTCGCTCCCCTGCGCTCTGGCAAGGGCGACCATGCAGATGCCGCATGCGACCGTCACTGCGGAATACGCGATCTCCAGCGCACGCGCCCAGCCCGCCGCGTCCTCCTCGACCGTTGTGATCGTCAGATACAGGTAGAACAGACCACCCGCAAACAGCAGCAGCCCCGCAATGACCGCCGCCATCCGGAAGCCGGTGCTTTCCGTGCCAAGCAGCTGCTCAAACGGCACGCTTTTTTTCGTACGCAGCGGCGCCGCCAGTATCGCATAGGCCACCGCACTCGCCACCAGCAGCATCGTAAAATACCAGAGCCAGGCATCCCCAACCGTAGGAAGGCCGGTAGCTATATCAAAGCCGTTCAGCATATGCAGCGCGCGCAGCACCACCCCGGGCACGCACAGCGCCACTGCCAGAATCGGCAGCACTTTGGTCATTTTCATTTGGTTCCCTCCAAGGCAAGCGTTTGACACACAGATTAAGTATATCACATCCGCGGCAAACCATCAAGCCAAGTCACAAAACTTTACGCCTCATTCAGCAAAAGCAGGAGCGGATTCCCTTCTGGGAAACCGCCCCTGCACGTTTATCATCCTTTTCAGACGTCCTGCGTTCAATGCAGGCTTGCTTTCGGCATTTTCTTCGCTTCCTCCGGGGAGAATTCGGTATTTGCCGGCGTCTCCCGCTTCATGCCGAACTTGAGCAGGATGGGGGTGACCAGTGTTGTCACGATGACCACCAACACGATCGCGGGGAACATGCTCGGGTCAATCAATCCCGCCTGCGCACCCTTCTGGGCGACGATCAGCGCGACCTCACCGCGCGATACCATGCCCAGTCCGATCGAGAAAGCGTCGTAGGTCTGGAAGCCCATTAGCCGCGCCCCCAGACCGCAGCCGATGATCTTGCTCAGGATCGCCACTATGGTCAACACAACGGCAAACAGGACCAGCGTACCGGTCAGCCCTTCCAAATTGGTCTTGATGCCGATGGAGGCAAAAAACAGCGGAGAAAACAGCATATAGCCCAGCACATTAGTCTTGCTTGCGACATAATCGCGCGTAGCGGACAGGTTGCACATCACAATGCCCGCAAAATACGCGCCCGTGATATCCGCAATGCCAAAGAACCGCTCAGCGATATAGCTCATCAGGAAGGCAAACGCCAGTGCGTAAATTGCAATGCGGCGGTGTTTATGCCAGAGCTGATCCATTTTGGCAAATGCCTTGTGCATAATCAGGCCGATCACCAGCACGAATACAAAGAACGCCGCAATACGCCCGAACACCAGCAGCGGCTGAACGGTCGGATCGGTGAAGCCGGTCAGCACGGTCAGCACGACGATGCCGAGAATATCATCGATGACCGCCGCGCCCAGAATCGCCGTGCCCACCTTGCTTTTGAGTTTCCCCATTTCACGCAGGGTCTCAACTGTGATCGAAACCGAGGTCGCAGTCAGCACCACGCCGATAAACGCCGCCTTGAGCATATTGTTCGCGTCGGTCGGTTCGTTTGCAAACATCAGATAGCATCCGATGCCGCCGATGAGCGGCACGATCACGCCGATTACCGCAATAATGAAGGAGGCAAAGCCGGTGGTTTTGAGCTCCTCCAGATCGGTGTCCAGACCGGCGTTGAACATCAGGATGATCACGCCGATCTCGGCTGCCTTGACCAGAAAATCGGTCTCCCCCACCCAGCCGAGGCAGCTTGGCCCCACCAGCACGCCGGCGATCAGCGCGCCGACGACCTGCGGCATGTGTACACGCTCCGAGGTCAGTCCAAACACCTTGGTGGACAGCATAATAATGGCAATCGTCAAAAGAAATTCATAGGACATAGCAGTCTATCCCTTTCAACATAAAAATAACACATATAGCATTGTACATCTTTTTTCTTATTTGTCCAGTTGAATAACCAAAAACTAAACAAATCTTTTATGTGAAACGGCATTTTGTACAAATTTCATCGGGTCTCTTTGTGTATTACTCTTAATGTCTTGTGTCACCCGCCGCACGCAAAAATCGGCGACGGAAACGCCATCCTGTGACGCGTCCCGCCGCCTTGCCTGTATACTCTTAATTTTCAATCTTGGGCGAATGCTCACGGATCTCCTTAATTGCATTGATGGCCGCCTCAAGGCTCTGGGACAAGCCGTCCAGATCCTCTTCAGATACGTTTCTCTCCAGAAACAACAGCTCAACCGCATGCGACAAACGCACCATTGCGTCGGTCGTGTCCAAAAATTTGGGGAAATTGTGCGAATTATGCGCATTCCGGAATTTCTGAATATCCTTGCGGATGAAGTCCACAACCTCCTGCGCGCCGTCAAAATCGCCGTGCGAGATCGGATACGGCGCAACACGCTGAAGAAAATACTTATCCCGCTTGGTTACATTAAACACATAGGTGACGCACAAATCATCGGAAAGTTCGAACTTTGCAATATAAAGAATGCCGTTGCGGATCTCCTTGATGGAGGAGGCGCCCATCTGGCGCAGCGCCACATTGATAATATCGCCGGAAAAACTGCTTGTTAACATATCATTTCCCTCTTTCTCACCCTGTCATATGTCAATGGAACCGAACCAGCAGGTAAACTGTGGAGATCGCAACCGACATCAGCATCATCGGGAAGCCGATGCGCAGATAGCGCGCAAAGGTGATTGGATGCCCGTGCTTGGCCGAAATGCCGGAAAGTACCACGTTTGCCGAAGCGCCGATCAGCGTGCCGTTGCCGCCCAGGCACGCGCCCAGCGAAAGCGCCCACCACAGAGCGGTAACGTCCATCCCGTCCGCCTGCATCGTGAGAATGAGCGGAATCATGGTGGCAACAAACGGGATATTGTCCAGCACGGAGGAGAACAGCGCCGAGCCCCACAGAATCAGCAGCATCAGCAGCATGGCATTGCCGCCGGTCACCTCTACCAGCGCATTGCCCAGCGCGGTGATGACCCCTGTCTGCTGCATACCACCGACGACAACAAACAGGCCGGTAAAGAACAGAATGGTAGACCATTCCACGCCAAGCACGATCTCCTCGGTGTCCTGCTTGCCGATCAGCAGCATAATTGTAGCACTTCCCAGCGCGATAATGCAAGAGTCCACGCCGATCGAGCTGTGGAACACAAAACCGATCACAACCACAAGGATCATCACAACGCTCTTGACCAGCAGCGCGTGATCCTTAATCGACTTGCGCTCGTCCAGCCGCATCACAGCCTCCATCTTCTCCGGCGCAACCATCAGCTTTTTGCCGTACAGGAAGTAAAAGCAGATGCAAAGCGCCGCCATAATGATAACCACCGCTGGGCCGGTGTTGCCCACAAAGTCCATGAAGCTCAATCCAGCCTGTGAACCGATCATAATGTTCGGCGGGTCGCCGATCAGAGTCGCCGTACCGCCGATATTGGAAGCGAGGATCTGCGAGAGCAGGAACGGTACCGGATCGATGCCGAGGATGCCGGTGATCGCGATTGCCATCGGGCCGACCAGCAGCACGGTGGTCACGTTATCCAGAAACGCAGAGAGCGACGCGGTCAGGATGGTGAACAGCAGCATGATCTTCCATGGGTTGCCCTTGGCAATCTTCGCCGACTTGATCGCCACATACTCAAACAGGCCGGAATTACGCACTACGGCCACAAACAGCATCATACCGATCAGCACGCCGATGGTGCTGAAATCTATGTAGCCGACCGCCTCATCCACAGTCAGCACCCGCAGCACAACCAGCAGCACGCCGCCGGCGACCGCCGCAACCGTTCGATGGATCTTTTCCGATATGATCGCAGCCATTACTGCTAAAAACACAGCAACGGCTATGATTTGCATGGTGTTCATTTTGTTATCCCCTTTTTCCTGCGCCGCTTCCTATTGTAACCGGATGCGTGCCGCAAATTTTCAGCACCATAATTATACCGCCCGTTTTCGCGTATTTTCAATGTTCAACTCCCCCTGATTTACTAAGGATTCCTGCCGAACTTTTGTTGCTTAGCACAAAAAGCATGCGGAATCTTTGCACAATTTTAACAACACTGACTGCAAAAAAATAAAACCCGTTCCGTTTGGAACGGGTTTTTTTACTGCTTTCGCTTTTATACAGCTAATAAATTAGCCCTGCGAAATCGCGCCTACCGGGCAGGAACCCGCGCAGGTACCGCAATCAATGCAAGCATCCGCGTTGATCTCGTACTTGCCGTCGCCCTCAGCGATCGCGCCTACCGGGCACTCGCCCGCGCAGGAACCACAGCTGATGCATGCGCCACTGATAACATATGCCATTGGTATTGCACCTCC
>DXDO01000068.1 GCA_019115425.1 Candidatus Agathobaculum merdigallinarum
ACCGTATAGGCATCACCCTGCGGGGCGCGGTTTTACACTGCATATACGGTTTTTACCGCATCCAGAAACCGCTTTACTGTGGCAGAGGGGGTGGGCGAATGCAGCAGGCCGAAGGGGATGGTATATTCCCAGTTCACGGGCACGGTTCTGAGAAGCGGATGAATATTCCGCCAGTTATCGATCGTCATCATCACATCCGCCGAGTTCTCGCACTGGTTGAACACGTTGATGCTGAGAAAATCGAAATCCACAATACGGATCTGTGGGTGGTCCTGCATCAGCTCGTCCCGCATCCGATCAAGGTAACTGTTCCAGCCGCGGCGAATCATGAGGAAGTTTTCCTCATGCAGATCGGTCGGGTCGAGACAATCCCGTGATGCGAGCGGGTGATAGACCGACACCGCGCAGCGGATCGGCTCGCGGGACAGTTCGAGCGCGCTGCAGTGCCAGCGTTCGAGCGCCTCTCGGTCAAACGGGCCGGCAACGATGTCGATATGCTGGCCGAGGCTGCGGAGGATCTCACGGGCATTTTCCGGCGTGTTGTCATAAGGCACGAGCTGGAATTTGATATCCGGACAATGCGCGTGCAGGCGGGGCCACAGGTCGAGCAGAAATTGTCCCGGCGTCATGGGGGAGGTGCCGATCCGGATGACCTTTTCTCCCTCCTCCGCGGCGTTGCCTGCGCGCACCATGGCGTCCTTGCAGTACTGGATGATGTACTGCGCGTCCCGATAGATCGATTTGCCTGCCTCGGTCAGTTTTAGGCCGCGTGGGCTTCGGATAAAAAGCTGCAGGTTCAGACCGTTTTCAAGCGACGTGATCTGTTTGATCACAGCGGTTGGCGTAATGTACAGCTCCTCCGCCGCCTTGTTGAAGCTGCCCGCGTCCGCTGCACGGAGGAAGGTTTCAAGCTGTGGGTTATACAGCATACCGTTTCACCGCCTTTGCACTGTTTTCGATACCAGTATAGCTTTTCTGTGCGGTGAGCGCAAGCGTGTTTTCGGCAGATACCGGCAAGTTGCCCATAAGCATAGGTCGAAATGCCGCAAAACCGGAAGAACCCGCACTTTTGCGGTACGAATGAGCATAAACCTTTTTGTATATACTGCGAAACTTATTGGAACTTCTGCCGGCCGGAGTGCCGCGCTATAATGAAGAAAAAGAGACAGGAAGGAGCAAATATATCATGACACACCGTGTTTTGGGCACCGATCTTACGGTATCGTCTGTCGGACTGGGCTGCATGGGCTTCAGTCACGCCTATGGCGCGCCCACGGAGGAGGGCGAGGCCGTTCGCGCGATTCGCAGCGCCTGCGAGATGGGATATACTCTGTTTGATACGGCGGAGGTGTACGGCACGCAAGATGACCCGCACGCCAATGAGCGGCTGGTAGGGAAGGCGCTCGCGGATGTGCGCGACAAGGTGCAGATCGTCAGCAAATTCGGCATCCGCTTTGACAAGAGCAGTCCGGAAGTCAACAAGCCGGTTATCCCGGACGCACGTCCGGCGGTCATCCGCGCATCGGTAGAGGGCTCGCTCAAGCGGCTGGGCACCGACCATATCGATCTGTATTTCCAGCACCGCATCGATCCGGACGTGGAGCCTGAAGTGGTGGCGGAGGTGATGGCCGACCTGATCCGCGAGGGGAAGATCCTGTACTGGGGCATCTCGGAGGCGAATGAGGACTATCTGCGCCGCGCACATGCGGTATGTCCTGTGACCGCGGTGGAAAATCGTTACTCCATGATGGCCCGGCAGTACGAGACGCTGTTTCCCGTGCTGGAGGAGCTGCACATCGGCCTTGTGGCCTTTTCCCCCATGGCAAACGGCCTGCTGTCCGGTGCGTATGGTAAGGATGCGAAGTTCGACCCGCAGCTTGACTATCGAAGCAACATGCCGCAGTTCACCGAGCAGGCGGCGGAGCAGAACCGCCAGTTGCTGCAGCTGTTGGCCGATCTCGCAGCGCAGAAAAAAGCAACCCCAGCGCAGATCTCGCTCGCGTGGATGCTGTGCAAAAAGCCGTGGATCGTGCCTATCCCAGGCACACGCAAGCCGGAACGCATGCGTGAGAATGCCGGAGCGGCGGATATTTCGCTCACAGCGGACGAGGTTGCCGCGCTGGACAACGCGCTCGATACCATTCCCATGTCCGAGGTATTCGGCGGCAGCCGGATCGTGAAATAACCGGAAAATCATCCCGTGACATACCATTGGCGTTTGTTTGAGAAAAGAGGTCGCATAAGCCTATGCCTTTGTTGGAAAAAACGCTTTCTCTGATTCTGACCGCTGCACTGCAGCTTGGGTTTTCCGCCTGCGGGGGCGATGTCCCGCCGCAGCCACAGGGAGATCCGGCCGGCAATCTGTCCGATACGGCAGAAACCGCCGCGCCGTCGGAGGATTCCGGCGTTTCCGTGACAGCGGGAACGCAGACCGACCGCGGCTTTGTGCTGGATAACGTTCTGCACGATCCGCAGGAGGGCGACATTCATTATAATGTATATATTCCTGACAGCTATGACGGCAGCGAGCCGTATGCGGTATTCTTCACCCTGCCGGGATATGAAGGATTGTATTTTCAGGGGTTGGGCGCGAATTTGCAGGAGGATTTCGGCTTTGCGGCACAGGACTACAACGATAAAATGATCGTGGTGGCGCCCCAGCTCAGCGACTGGGGCGAGACCTCTGCCCGACAGACCATTTCCTTGGTCGAGTATTTCCTCGAACACTACAATATTGATCCGGATCATATCTATGCCAACGGGTATTCGGGCGGCGGCGAAACCATGTCGCGGGTGTTAGGGATGCGGCCCGACCTGTTTACGGCCTACCTGCATTGCAGCTCACAGTGGGACGGTGCATATGAGCCGGTCGTGCAGAGCCGCACACCAGTCTATCTGGTGGTCGGCGCGGAGGATGAATACTACGGCGCTGCGCCGACGCAGGAGGCGTATGACAATCTGCGCGCGCTGTATGAGCAGGCGGGGCTGTCAGACAGCGAAATCGATCGCCTGCTGGTGCTGGATATCAAGGACGCATCCTATTTTGCGCAGGGCGGCGCGCCCAATCAGCACGGCGGCGGCAACCTGTTCGCGCGGGATGCGCAGATCATGGGCTGGCTGTTCGGCGAGCATTGAGGAGGGTCGAAGGCACAAACCGAAAAGGAGAATCTTACTTCAAGCGGACAAGCGGGTTGCTGTCCGACGGCCGATAAGGCGGCGCGATGGAGCATCGGCGCAGTATGATCAAAGTATAAACCTTTCGGTATAAACTGCATAACTTATCGGCACTTCCGCCCAATGAGGAACAAAGTTATAATAAAGACAGAACTTTGAGAACAGATGCCCCGGCGCGCAGCGGCATTTGCACAGAACAGAATAACGAGCAAGACCTTTACAGAAAGGAAGACCTACCATATGAAACACAAAACCAGATGGCCCGCCCTTGTGCTGGCCGGAACCATGTCGCTTTCCCTGCTCGCAGGGTGCAGCGGCGTACAAACCGAGCAGGCGTCTACGGATTCGGATGCGCTGGTCATTGCCGAGCAGGGCATTTTCTCTGCCGGTGGCACGGTCATCAGCTCGGACGGTACCTTTGATGTTGCCAATTACTATACCTCCCGCGAGGGCTCTACCTCCCACGTGGACCACGCCAATGTGCTCTATCAGATCCCAGAGGAGGCGACCGGCCTGCCGATGGTATTCCTGCACGGCTACGGTCAGTCCCGCATGGGCTGGATGACCACGCCGGACGGCCGTGAGGGCTGGTCGGACATGTTCCTGCGCATGGGCCACAGCGTATGGCTGGTTGACCAGCCGCGCCGCGGTGAAGCCGGTCAGACCTCGGTGGCGGGCACCATCTCCACCGAACCATCCGATCAAACCTGGTATACCCAGTTCCGCATCGGCACCTATCTGGACGGTGAATTCACCTATAACGAGGGCTCGCAGTTCCCCGAGGGCGAGGAGGTTCTCGATCAGTTCTTCCGCCAGATGACCCCGGATACCGGCATGGATTCGGCAAACGGCGACCAGAACATCGATAACACGGTCGTCGCGCAGGCTGTCGCCGCGGCGATCGACGAGATCTACGAGCGCACCGGTAAGGACTCCATTCTGGTCACCCATTCGCAGGGCGGCCTGCCCGGCTGGGAGATCCCCCGCTACACCGACCATGTGGCTGCCATCGTTGCGATCGAGCCGGGCGGCGCGGCTGAGGTAGACAGCGAAGCCTATAACGCGATGCTCGAGCAGGATATTCCCGTGACCTTCTACTACGGCGACTACATCGGCGAGGAATTCACCGACGTCCCGGCAGCGGCCATGTGGTCCATGATGGCGGCGTCCGCGGACACCTTTACCGCGGCCTATACCGCGGCGGGCGGCAACAGCACGGTCGTTCATCTGCCGGACGAGGGCATCACCGGCAACGACCACTTTATGTTCCAGGACCTGAACAACGATGTGATCGCAGACCACATTGAAAACTGGATCCAGGAGAACGTCCAGAACGCCGAAGATGAGGAATAAAGGAGTGATACGCGATGAAAGTTATCTTAAAACGGCTGTGCGGCCTGCTCATGGCAGCGACAATGCTGTTTGGGCTCGCCGCCTGTGGACAGACCTCGCAAACCGCCGAGCAGCCGCAGGAACCGGCCGAAACCGATCAGACCGCAGAAGCCGCGTCCACTGACGAGACCGAGCCGACGGATACAGCCGCAGGCGGCAGCGTCCTCGTGGCCTACTTCTCCGCGACCGGCAACACCGAAGCCGCCGCAGGCTATATTGCGGACGCGCTGGGCGCGGACACCTTTGCGATCACCCCTGCCGAGCCTTACTCCTCGGACGACCTCAACTGGAGCGATGAAAACAGCCGCGTCAGCCGCGAGCACGAGGACCCCGCGCTGCAAACGGTTGCGCTGGCCGAAACCACGCCGGAAAACTGGGAGGACTATGACACCGTGTTCATCGGTTACCCGATCTGGTGGGGCGTTGCCGCATGGCCGGTGAGCAGTTTCGTGGAAGCCAACGACTTCACCGGCAAGACCGTCATCCCGTTCTGCACCTCGTCCTCTTCCAGCCTTGGAGAGAGCGGCACGCTGCTCGAACAGGTGGCAGGCACCGGCGAATGGCTGGAGGGCCAGCGGTTCTCCGGCGGTGTTTCCGAGGAAACGGTCGCTGCGTGGGTAAGCGAACTGGATATCTGAACGGCTTGATACAACAGGAGGAAAGGGACGGAACAGGATGAAGGTACTTTTGGTAAACGGCAGTCCGCATCAGGAGGGCTGCACCTATACGGCGCTGTGCGAGGTTGGCGACGCGCTGAACGCAGAAGGGGTGGACACGGATGTCATCTGGATCGGCAATCAGCCGCTGTCCGGCTGCATCGCGTGCAAGGCATGTATACAAAAGAACAAGTGTGTATTCGACGATGCGGTCAATGAGTTTCTGGACATCGCCGGGGATTACGACGGGTTTGTGTTTGGCACCCCCGTCCATTGGGGCGGTGCCTCGGGCGGCATGACCTCATTCCTTGACCGTGCATTCTACGCGGATCTCAACGGCGGCGGACGGCGCTTTTATCTCAAACCGGCGGCGGCTGTGATCTCCGCCCGCCGCGCGGGTACGACCGCGAGCTGGGATCAGATCAACCGGTATTTCGGCCTGATGCAGATGCCGATTGTCACCTCGCGCTACTGGAACATTGTGCACGGCACGAATCCGGATGAGGTGCGGCAGGACCTCGAAGGCATGCAGGTGATGCGCATTCTTGGCCGCAATATGGCGTTTTTCCTGAAGTGCAAGCAGATGGCCTTGCAAAACAGGCTGTCCCTGCCCGCGCAGGAGACGTTTCAGTTTACGAATTTTATTCGCTAAGCTGAAATAGAGGAAAATCAGCTCCTGCGTGCATGAAAAATCCCGTCTTTTCACAGGAAAAGACGGGATTTTCGCAATTTTCAAGGAATTTTCAGGGGGATGGTGTCCTGACGGAAAAGCGGGGGATCACAGAATCGCCTGATCCGCAAAGCCGGCGCGCGCCGCCTTGCCGCGGAAGTTCTCCACGACGACGTCCTTGCAGCGCTCGGTGCGCAGCGCCTCGCCGAAGTCCGAAAGATCCTCGCCCTCGAAGCGGACCGTGCAGTCGCGCAGCGTCACATCGTCCGTATCGCGCAGCAGGAAGCCGGGGGAGGTGATCTTCTCAATGCCCTTGCCGTAGCCCGGGCGCAGGTCGTACAGGCCGCGCTCCCACTTGGTCTTTTTGCGCAGGGTTACCTTGACCTTTTCGAACAGGATATCCTCGATGTGGTTGTCCGCGTTGCCCGAGAGGAATACGCCGTTCTCGCTGTCGCAGGTGATGTTGGAGAAGCGGATGTTGGAGATCTTGCCCGAGGGCACGCCCTCCACGCGATCGTGCGTGGTGATGACGATCGGCTCGGCGGTGCCCCACCAGCAGTCCGCAAAGCGGCGGGTCTCGATGATGATATTGGAGAACGATACGTTTTTGACGTTGCCGCCGTCGCGGATCTGGATGGAGATGCCGCGGTTGGTGCCCGTGACGATGCAGTTATCCACGATGACGTTTTCAAAATCGCCGGTGCCCTCGGTGCCGATCTTGAGCGCGGCCGAGGTCGAGGTCAGGGTGCAGCCCGAAATGATGATATTCCGTGTCGGACCGTATTCCATGTTGCCCGCCGAGGATTTCAGGCAGATGCAGTCATCCGCGCAGGTGACATGGCAGCCGATGATGCGCACATTGCTGGAGTGGTCGGGGTCGATGCCGTCCGAGTTCGTGCAGTCGAGCGGGTTGAGCACGCGGATACCGGAGATCAGCACATCGTCGCAGCCCGCGGGGTGTAGCGTCCAGAACGGCGATTTCTGCATGGTAATGCCGGTGAAGGTGATGTGGTTGCAGTGCTCGACGTAGCACATGGTCGGGCGCGGATAGAAGTCGCCGTTGAAATAGTAGGGGCTGACGCGCTTCATGAACGCATAGACGTTGCCGTCGATCGCGCCCTGACCGGTGATGGAGAAATTGTCCGCGTCCTTGGCGTAAATAAAGGCATAGCTCGGCTTGAGCGTGACCGGACAGTCCACCGCTTTGGCACCCGAGACCGAGGTTTCCCCAGCTTCGACCCCGTTGGGGCGGAAATAGGTCGCGATATCCGCATGCGCCTTGAGTACGCTGCCCTGTTCGAGATGCAGCTCCACGTTGGATTTCAGAATGATCGAGCTGGAGTAAAAGATGTTCCCGCCTTCGAGCAGGACCCGACCGCCGCCCGCCGCATGGCAGGTGTCAATCGCAGCCTGGATGGCGGCGGCATCGTTGCTGGCGCCGTCCGCCTTTGCGCCATAGTCCTTAACGTTGAATACCATATGTTTTCTTCCTTTTCAAAAAATTGCTTGCTTGAGTAAGCAGAAAGGACGGGCGGAACGCCCGCCCCCCAGTCTGTCGAAAAAGCCTCCGCGCTAAAGCGCGTGTTAAACAGAATTTTGCGGTAAGCCGCAAAATTCATAAAAAGTCAGGACAGGCACCTGACTTTTTATGCTTTGAGAGCAAAAAAGTTATCGCATAGAGGAACTTTTTTGCGTAAAATTCGATCGGAAGCGTGGTTCCGATCGAGAGGCTGTTCGAAAAAGTTTATTTTTCGAACAGCCTCAGATTGGGGATAATCAGCCCATGACCAGATTGGGCAGCACCATGGAGAACCACGGCACATACGCCACCAGCATCAGGGCCACGAACACCGCCGCATAGAACGGCAGCAGCGGTTTGACCATTTCATCCATGTCAAATCCGGATACCTGACAGCCCGAGAACAGCGACGAGCCGACCGGCGGGGTCATGTTGCCGACGCCGAGGTTCATGACCATCATGATACCGAAGTGGATGGGGTCCATGCCGAAGCTGGTGACAACCGGCAGGAAGATCGGCGCGAAGATCAGCACGGCAGGGGTGATGTCCATGAACATACCCGCAACCAGAAGCAGCAGGTTGATGAGCAGCAGGATGACGTACTTGTTGTCCGAAACGCTCAGCAGCGCGTTGCCGATCGCATCCGGCAGGCCGGTGAAGGACATGACAAAGCTCATGACTGCGGAAGCTGCGATCAGGAACATGATGACCGCAGTGGTCTCGCAGGCGTCGCGCAGGATCGCCGGCAGGTCGGAGGGCTTGATGCTCTTATAAACGACCATGGCAAGGAACAGGGTATAGGCTACCGCAACGGCTGCGGACTCGGTCGCGGTGAAAATACCGGAGCTGATGCCGCCGATGATGATGACGATCAGCAGAATGCTCGGAATCGCCTCGACAAAATACTGGAATACAACCTTTGCCGGAAGGCGCTCGGTGGTCGGGTACTTGTTCTTCTTGGCGATGATGTACGCAACGACCATGCAGGCCAGGCACCACAGAATGCCCGGGATATAGCCGGACATGATCATGCCGACAACAGAGGAACCGGACAGAACCGCGTAAATGATCAGGATGCCGGACGGCGGGATAATCAGGCCGGTCGGCGCGGAAGCGATGTTGGCAGCGGCTGCGAACTTCTTGTCATAGCCGGCCTTCTCCTCCATCGGCAGCATCACGCCGCCGACTGCAATGGACGCCGCAACCGCAGAGCCGGACAGCGCGCCGAACATGGTGTTGCCCACGATGTTGGTGTGCGCCAGACCGCCGGGGATGCGGCCGACAACGACGTTTGCCAGGTTGATCAGTTTTTGCGCGATACCGCCTGTGTTCATGAGGACACCCGTCAGGATGAAGAACGGGACCGCGAGCAGCGAAAAGCTGTCTACACCGGAGACCATTCGCTGGCAGGCGACGAAGGTGCCGAGGTCGAGCGGCAGGTTCGCCATAACGGTGACGATCGAAGAAATAATCAGGCTGATGGATACAGGGACGCTCAGTGCGAGCATCAGGAAGAAGCTGCCGAGCAGCAGCAAACCGATTTGCAATACACTCATTGTTGTTCTCCTCTCTTATTTCTGTTCCGCTGCAGCGGGTTCAGCAGCCTTGCCGCTCATCTCCTTGATGTCCTCCATGATGAAGATCAGAGAGTAGAAGATGATCAGGATGCCGCCGACCGGAATGCTCGCATAAACATACGGCATGGGGAGATGCAGCGCCGCGGAGATCTGGTTGCTCGTCGTGCCGACCAGATGGAAGCCGCCCATGATCATAACAACGACGGCGAACACAATAACAATCACCTGAATGATGATGTCGAGCATCTTCTGCTGCTTGTGCGGCAGCTTTTTGGTCAGCATATTGATGGACAGATGCTTGCGGCGGCCGTAAGCATAGGCGCCGCCGACCATCGTCGTCCAGACAAGGAGGTAACGCAGGATCTCCTCGGTCAGGGTAGAGGGATTTTTCAGAATGAATCGCGTGATAACCTGCCAGCATACTGCCAGCACCATGTAACCCATGATTACAGTACACAGTATTTCGATGATTTTGTCAATAACTTTTCTCATTTACTGGTCCTCCTCCGGCAGATAGCTCTGGAAATCAGCAAAGTATCGGGCATTGTCCTCGCTCTGCACGCAGAATGCCTCCTGCTGCGGGCGGCAGGCTTCGATAAACGGGGTCTTATCGATCTCGTAGAACTGAACGCCCATTTCCTTGGCGCCTTCCTTGTTGCGCTCTACAACCTGAAGCCATTCGTCCTCGTGCGCCTGCCAGGCGTCGTCCATGGCCTGATACACCATCTGCTGCTCTTCTTCGGTCATCGCATCGAACGTTTCGGTGGACATGATGACGATATCGGGCAGATACTGGTGCTGGGTGTAGGTGTAGGACTTCGCCACTTCGCCGTGGCCGTCGTCCACCAGAACGGTTTCGTTGTTCTCTGCGCCGTCGATGATGCCCTGCTGCAGGGAGGTATACACCTCGCCAGAGGACATCGGGGTCGCCGCGCCGCCCATGTTGTTGATCATATCAACCGAGGTGGGGCTGCTCATCGTGCGGATCTTCAGGCCGTGCAGATCGTCCGTGGTTGCCGCAGGGCCGTCCTTGGTGGTGTAGATCGAACGCGAACCGGAATCAAACCAGCCGATCGCGATAAAGCCGTCGTCGCGGGTGGAATTGAAGATCTCCTGCACCGCTTCGCTGTTGTTCATAACATCGAAGTAATGCTCGGTGGACTGGAACACATACGGAACCGAGAAGATCGAATATGCCGGATTAAACTGCTCGAGCGCGCCTGCGCTGACCTTCGCAACATCCAGCACGCCAGCTTTGACCAGCTGGATCATCGCGCTGTCGTCGCCGAGCTGACCGTTGGGGAAAACGTCGAATTTGTATTTGGTCTGCGCTTCCATATCCTCCGCAAACTTTGTCAGACCAATGTGCACAGGGTGCCAGTCACCGTGCGCATGCGCTACCAGGAGCAGGTTGGGGTCCTGTGCGCCGCTGCAGCCGGATAACGCCGCAATGGAGACTGCCGCAAGTGCGCCTGCCACCAGCCTTTTTACCATGTGTTTCATGAATGTAAACACTCCGTTTCTCTTTTATTTTGCCCTGCTAAGGGCGGTGTGAAATACCGAAAATGTCACCGTGGACAGAAGTTGCTGCCGGCCGGCCTTGCCTCTGTTTCAGGTTTCTGGTATTATTATAATAACAATCTTTTGCTGAATAAATGGCGTATTTTGTTTGATAAATTGTGATTCTTGCTTATTCTGGGATAGAATATATCATATTTGCATAAAGCAATGCGCAAAAAGTTGGATAGTATATACAAATACTGAAGGGGACGCTGCTATGAGAAAACACGACGAAAAACAAAGCGACTGGCTGTACAAGCACTACATGACCGAGCGCGATTTCGAGGTCGAGCATGCCCTAGACCCGAATTATCACGAGGTCGAGCCGCACTACCATGAGTTTTACGAGATGTTTTTCTTCATGGGCGGCCATGTGGACTATATCGTCAATGACGAGCTGTTCCATCTCCAGCCGGGGGATCTGCTCATCATCCCGCCCAATATTCTGCACAACCCCATTTTTCTGGATTTTGCAGTCCCTTATGAACGCTGTGTTGTCTGGATCTCCGCTAACGCGCTCGGCCGCCTGATCCGGCAGGACCCAGACTGCGGGTACTTCCTGCGCGACGATGTGCCGCAGATGTATCTGCTGCGCGAGGATGAAGCCGCGCGCGGCGTCCTGCGCGGCAGCTTTGTCACGCTGGTCGAGTCTTATCGCAACAGGGAGCTGTGCTACCGCAGCGAAGGGCTGTCCGTTATTATGGATATTCTGGTTGACTACAACCGAGCGCTCGCCGCGAAAAACGGAAGCGCGCAGAGCGGCTCACGTAGCACGCTGCTCAGCGGCATCCTGCGCTACGTGCAGAGCAACCTGACCGGCGATTTGTCGCTTGACGCGGTTGCAACTGCATTTTTCTCCAACAAATACAGAATTTCACATCTTTTTAAGCAAAATATGAATATTTCCTATTACCAATATGTCATCCAGATGCGCCTGATCGCCGGAAAGAATAACATTCTCGCAGGTGTTCCGGTCAACAAGGTCTGGGAGACCTGCGGTTTCAGCGACCACACGGGATTTTACCGCGCATTCCGCAAATGGTACGGCGTCAGCCCGAGCCAGTTCAAAAAGCTGCACGCCGAGCGCATCAGCCTCAGCGAGTGAGCCCAGCCGTGCGTGTCCGGTAGTCGCGCCAGACGTTTTCAAACCAGAGGTCGCGCTCCGGGAGCGGACGGACCGGCGAAAAGGAAGAAGAAACGCCGCCGTCCTGCCAGACGGTCTCAATGGTCTGATCTGTGCCTGCACCCGCCGCCGGACGGCAGCGGTACGCTTCCAGACCCTTGGCGGGCGCCGTGCCGGTATCATCCAGCACTAGCGCCGAGCCGCGGCTGCCCCAGCTTTGGGCCGACAGCGCCATCGCGGACAGCACCGCTGCCTGCGTCAGCAAAAGATCGCGTGTTTTCAGCATCTGGGCAAGCCCGCCCGGCGCCGCCAGGACGTATACCCGCCAGAAATCGCGCAGATATGCGCCGATCTCCGTGCGCAGCGCGTCGAGCGCGCGGCTGTCGCGGATGTGCGCGGCCTCCGCGCTCATGCGCCGCTGCATCTGCTGCCGGATTGTCCAGGAACGGCTTGCAGGATCGCAGTGTTCGATGCTGTTCTTCATATTTTGAAGCAATTCCTGCAAAAACGTTCCGGCTTTTCCGGCGAATGCCGCCGCATCGAACGGCTGCACCGCAGATGTGAACGCAATATGCTCGGCGGCCCGCATCGAGCCGACCTGCGTTGCGTTGAGCGCCGAGCCGCCCGGACGGTAGACGCCGAACGTTCCCGCGCACTCGCCCGCGGCGTACAGGCCGCAGATGCTCGTCTGCCAGTTGACATCGACCGCGATACCGCCGTTGTTGTGCTGCGCGCACACCGCAATGCGGAGCGGCTCGGTATACAGATCGATGCCGTGCGCGCGGTACAGCTCGATCGCATCCGGATTCATGTGCGCCAGACGCGCGATCGGCGTTTGCAGCAGCGCCCCCGAGTTTTTGAGGTAGGCATAGGTCTCCTCGCCAAGCCCCGAGAAGGCTGCGTTCAGCCCGATCGGGTCGGTGCGGAAGTCCAGATAGACCCGCCGCCCGAGATCAACCGTCTCGTGCTGCACGATCAGGTCGATCACCGAGGAGCCGTCCAGCTTGCGCACGTCAAACGGCCACTGGTAGCCCTTGAGGAACACCGCGTCGAGCGCCTGCTGCGGGGTGTCGAAGTAATCGGGCAGGAACTCGCGCTCCACGCCGTCTGCATCCACCGAAATGTAGCGCGGCAGCACCTGCTGATAGGTGCCGGACACGTTCCAGCGGAAATCGACCGACGCAAGACCGTACTGCCATTCCTGCAGGTTGTTCATGCGCGCGCCCGCTTCGAGCGCCATGCCGGTCATGCCGGTATGGCCGCAGGGAAAGACTGAAGCGTCGTAGATGCCGGCGGGGCCGCCGGTCGCGAGGATGATGTGCTCGGCTGCAAACAGCGTCAGCCCATCCAGCCCGGGCCTCGTCAGGTCGAGCGCCAGCAGGCCGAACACCGCGCCGTCCTGCACCAGCAGGCGCACCGCCTGCATCTGGCCAAAAATGCGGATGCCTTTGCGCCGGACGCTCTTTTCCAGCGCCTCGGTCATAAAGCGCGAGGTGAGCGGCCCAGCCGAGGTCGCGCGCTGGCGCGGGTCGTGGTCGGTCTTGTAGCCCGCATACTCCCCGAAGCCGTTGCACGGGAAGGGGACGCCCAAGCCCACCAGCTTCATGAAGCTGCGCACCGAGCCGGCAGCCTCCGCGAGCGCGGTGTCGCCGTGCACGCTGCCGCCCTCGAACAGGGTTTCGGCCATCTCCTGCACGGAGTCCGCTGCGTCCCCGCAGAGGGAGAGCTTGTAGTAGGTCTGCTTGTCGCTGCCCGTGTTGCGCGACGTGCCCATCTGCACGCCCTCGGTGACGATCGCCACATCCGTGCGCCCGAGGTCATACAGGCTGTCTGCGGCGTTAAAGCCCGCGCAGCCGGTTCCGACCACCAGCGCGTCCAGCGCATAGACCGGGATCTCCCAGCCCGCGCATGTGATCTTGCGTTCTGTCAACGGGAAAGCCCTCCTTCCCGCCTTACAGACGGCGAATGTGGAAGCCGCCGTCCGCGTTGAGCACCTGTCCGGTCGCGAAGTCCAGCAGGCCGCTGACCGCCGCCGCCACACAGTTGGCAACGTCCGCCGGCTGGCCGAAGCGCCGGATGGGCGTCACGCCGCCCTCGATCAGCTTCTGGTACTTTTCGGACATGCCCGCAGTCATATCGGTCTGGATGATGCCCGGACGCACCTCAAACACCGGAATGCCGTATTCCGCGAGCCGGTCCGCGAACAGCTGGGTGGTCATCGAAATGCCCGCCTTGGAGATGCAGTATTCGCCGCGGTTGACCGAGGAGGTATAGGCCGACATCGAGGAGATGTTGACGATGCGCGGGGTGTAGTCCTCAAGACCCTGCTGCTGCATCCCGATCATGGTGTTCGCCGCCAGCTGGCACATGAAGAACGTGCCCTTGAGGTTGATGCCCATCAGGCGGTCGAAGCTCTCTTCCGTGGTTTCCAGCAGGTCAAGGCGCACGTTCGGCGCCACGCCCGCGTTGTTGACCATCACGTCTAGACGGCCGTAGCGCGCGCGGATCTCCTCGAAAATGCGTGCGCGCTCGTCCGCGTGCGCGATGTTGCAGGGAATGTAGGTGCAGTCGATGCCCTCCTGCGTCAGTTCGGCCACCACGTCATCATCCTGCGCCGCGGTCGCGGACAGGGCGACAAAATAGCCCGCCTGCCCCAGCTTGCGGGCGATGCCGAGGCCGATGCCGCGGCGGGAGCCGGTCACCAGTGCGATTTTCTTTGCCATGCCGTCCTCACTTTCCCTGTACGTCCCGCCGGTAGATCGGCAGGTATTCCGGATCGCGGATGACGCAGCCCGCGGTCGAGCCTGCGCGCATCAGTTCGGTACACTTGCCGCACGCGATGCAGCACTTGTCCGCGTCCATTGCGCCGTTCTTCAGCAGGTCGTTTGCAAACTGCGGATAGGCGAACGCCTCGCGGCCAAAGCCCGCCATTGTGCAGTAGCCCTGTTCGATCGCGCCTGCCGCCAGATTTGCCGAGAACTGGCGCAGATAGCTCAGGCCGGAGGAGATGACCTTGAGCTCGGGATATGCCTTCTGCACCGCGCCCACACAGTGATACATGCGGGCCACGCCCTCGAGCGGGTGCTCGTCCGGAATATAGGGGCCGTTGTCATACGGGCGGTTGACATGCGGGTTGAAATACGGGTTGCCGATGGTCACGTCGAGCAGCTCCATGCCCAGCTCCTTGTGCAGGCGGCCGACCAGCTCGAGCGGCTCGGTCAGATCCACCTCGGTGCCGCCCTCCGGACGCACGCCCCAGCCGTACGGATGGACAAAACCGTCGTATACGTTCAGACGGGAGGTGACGATGAAGTCCTTGCCCGTGGCGTCCATCGCGTTTTTCACGCCGTGGCGCAGCAGGCGGGTACGGTTTTCCAGACTGCCGCCGAACGCGCCCTTGCGGGTGTAGGCGGAGAGCAGCTCGCTGTTTAAGTAACGGTGGCAGCACTTGATGTCCACGCCGTCAAAGCCTGCGCGCTCGGCCAGCTTTGCCGCCTCGCCGAACTTCTCCTCGAGCGCCATCAGATAGTCGTCCGACAGGATGCGGTCGGCAGGGATCGGGTTGTCGCCCGCAAAAATCGGGTTGTTGTACGCGATCAGCGGTTCGGGCGTGCCGTGCGGCTTGGAGTAGCGGCCGGAATGGGTTGCCTGCATGATGACTACCGGCTCAAAGCCGTTTGCCTTCATGCAGGTCTCCTTGATATCCGCCACGAATTTCTGGAATGCCGCGAGGTTTTCCTCGTGCAGCCAGAGCTGGCGCGGGTTGGCGCGTCCCTCCTCCACGACCGCGACCGCTTCCGCCCAGATCAGTCCGGCGCCGCTTTTGGCGAACCGGTCATACCGGCGCAGCGTCAGCGCATCGGGACAGCCGTCCGCCGTGCCGTCGCAGCCCTCCATCGGCTGGATGGCGATCGCGTTGGCGCAGGTTTTGCTGCCGATCTTCACTTCCCTGTGCAGCACGTCCATGTTTTCGCTCAGCGGCAGTGTAACGTCCAGCTCTGTGAGCTTGGCTTTCAGCTCATCCAGTTGTTTGTAATGAAACTTTTCGTGTTTCATAACGCTCAGCCTCCTTTTGCTTCTCTTTTCTCAAATGTGCGTTTTTTCGCCTCACGGCGTAGCCCGCACGCTGTGATTATGATATAATAGCCCAAACCCCAATAATCATACCAAGTTGTTTTTTAATATGTATTTTCTGCTTTTTCGATATGCCGAACAAAAGGAGGGGATGAACTTGCCGGAAAAGCCTTTGATACAGGAATGCTGTTTTAAGGACAGCGATGTGAATATCCGCATCCATTTTCATAATGCTTACGAGTTGCTTTTCGTCAAAAGCGGCAAAATTCGTATCAATATCGATAATCATGCCTATGAGGGGGAGGCCGGATCGGTTTTTGTGATCGGCTGCTTTGAGGAACACTCCCTGGAATTGCGCAGCGCGCTGTACGAAAGATATTACGTCATTCTTGATCCGCTCCGGTTGGAATATCTGATTGCCGACCGCCGGCTGATCGCGCCGCTGCGCAACCGTCCAAAGGGATTCTGCCACCGGTTTGACGTTTCCGGCTGCATGGACCGCATCGAGATCTTGTTCCGCCGGCTGGTGCAGGAATATGAGGGCGGCGGGGAATACAGCGACCTGATGGGCATCAGTCTGGTGACCGAGCTGCTCATCCTGCTGCTGCGTTCCCGTCCTTCGGCGCGCCAGACCCTGTCCGCGCCGGGCAACAACGCCGTGTTCGCGGTGCAGACCTATATCGACAGCCACTACGCCGAGCCGCTGTCGATCAGCAATCTGGCAGCCCGCGTATTTTTGACCCCGTGTTACCTGACGCACTGCTTCAAGGAAGCCACCGGCTACAGCCCCAAGCAATACCTGATGCGCACCCGCCTTGCCTGCGCCAAGGATCTGCTGGTGCATACCGCGCTGCCGGTCAGCGAGGTCGCATTCCGCGCGGGCTTCTCGGATGTGAACAATTTCATCCGCACCTTCCGCCGCGAGACCGGCATGACGCCGCTGCGCTACCGCGACCGCGAAACGCAAATATAACAGCTTTTACATATTATTGCGCAAGTCCCGCCGACTTGTCCCCAGCGCCGGACGGTATAATAGGGAGCATCAAAAATGCTTTGTCCTGTCTGCTGGGACACGAAATGAGGCTGCAAAGAGATGAAAAAAGTCAGACTGGCCCTTGTCGGCGCCGGTGGTTACGGCAATTACTGCCTTGGGCTGATGGAACGCTTTGTCGATCCGAAAACGTATGAGCTGGTTGCTGCAATCGATCCGTTCTATGAGTGCGTGCCGCGCTTTGAGAAGCTGAAGGCACAGGGCGTGCCGTTTTACCGCACGCTGGAGGATTTTTTCGCGGCGGATACCACTGATCTCGTCCTGATCGCAAGTCCCATCCACATGCACCGCGAGCAGTGCATCCTTGCCATGCAGCATGGCGCGCATGTGCTGTGCGAAAAGCCGCTTGCCCCCATTGTGCAGGATGCGCTGATCATCCGTGACGCCGCCGCAGAGTATGGGAAAAAGCTCGGCGTGGGCTTTCAGATGTCATTCTGCGACCCGATCCAGAACCTCAAAAAAGATATCCGCGCCGGTCTGCTGGGCGCGCCCAAGTCCCTGCGTTCCTATGTGTCTTGGCAGCGGTTCGACAGCTACTACAACAGCCCGTGGAAGGGCCGCGTGAAGGACGCGCAGGGGCACTGGATTCTGGACTCCATCCTGACCAACGCCACCGCGCACTATCTGCACAACACCTTCTTCGTCCTCGGAAACGAGCAGGACAGCGCCGCGATGCCCCAGTCGCTGCGCGTCGAGCTGTACAACGGCAAGGGGATCGAGACCTTTGACACCGCATTCGTGCAGGGTGAGTTTGCAGACGGCAGTGATTTCTTCATCGCGGTCACGCATTCGGGCGACCGCAACATCGACCCTGTCCTGCGGTATGAATTTGAAAACGCGGTCGTCACCGCGTCCGGCAACGACGATTCCGCGGAGATCATCGCGACGTTCCGCGACGGCACGACCAAAAACTACGGCGCAGCCCTCGGCGAATACCATGTGGCGCAGAAGATCCGCACCATGCTCGCCGTTGCCGCCGATCCGGCGCTTCCTGTGCCCTGCACGGCGGACACCATCCTGCCTCAGCTGACGGTGTGCAACGCGATCTGTGATCAGGCGGACGTGCATCCGCTCCCCGCGGCGCGCATGGAGCGCGTTACAGAGCCTGAACCCGGCATTTTCATGCCCGGTCTGTCGGACGAGGCATGGCGCTGCTTTGAGGAGGGCAGGCTGCCGTCTGCGCTCGGCTATGACTGGGCCTGCCCGCCGTCTGAGTTCCGGCTGGACGGCTATACCGCCTTTTCGGGCGCACGATTTGACAAGGAGGCGCATTGAGATGTTCCGTGTTTGTATCGCCGGCAATTCCGGCCACGCCGCTACCGTGACCCGCGCGCTGCCGCGTCTGCCGCAGGTGGAGATCGCGGGCTGGTGCCATGCATGGGACGGCGAGCCCATGACCGAGGTGCTCGAAGATTTTGCGAAACTCGGCCTGACCCCGCCGGAATTTCCGGATTGGCGCACCATGATGGACGCGGCAAAGCCGGATGTGCTTGTTGTGGACGGCCTGTTCTCCGACCACGAGGAGATGACCTGCGAGGCGCTCGCCCGCGGCATCCATGTATACTGTGACAAGCCGCTCGCGCTGACGCTTGCAGGGCTGGCGCGCGTCGAGGCCGCGGCGAAGGCTTCCTCCGCCGTGCTTTGGGCGATGCAGACCGCCCGATACGATCCCTGGTTCTACACCGCGAAGGCGCTGATCGAGGAAGGCGCGATCGGCTCGGTTCGTCTGCTGACCGCGCAGAAATCCTACCGCCTTGGCCAGCGCGCGCCGTTTTTCCGTCATCGGGAGCAGCACGGCGGCCTGATTCCCTGGGTTGCCATTCATGGCATCGATTTTATCCGCTACCTGTATCCGCAGGCTGTGCATACGATCTTCGCGCACCATTCCGCGCAGGCCAATAGCGGCTACGGCGATCTGGAAGTGACCGCCCAGCTGATGATGACCATGGCGGACGGCGTTTCCGCGCAGGTCAGCGCGGACTATCTCCGTCCGGCGAACGCCGCGACCCATGGCGACGACCGCGTGCGCGCGGCCGGCACCGACGGTGTGATCGAGGTGCGCGGCGACCAGGTTTGGCTGATCAACGCGCAGAACGATGGTTCGGTTCCTGTGCCGCTGCGCGAGTGTCCTATGATCTTCGAGGACTTTATCCATACCCTCGAAGGGCACGGGACCGGTGCGCTCGACCTTGCGGAGTCCATCGCGGACAGTCGCCTGGCCCTGCTTGCCCGCGAATCTGCGGACACGGGGATGCTGGTGCAAACGGATCGCTGAGACACCCTTTGCATGATTCTTTCCTTTTCTTCTTCGTCCAGCGGGACGAAAAAAGCCGGTGCTTTTCTGCACCGGCTTTTCAGTCTGTCTAAAAAGTCTTTCGCGCGTAGCGCGTATCAAATGGGAAATTGCGGCGAGCCGCAATTTCCATAAAAACTGGGAGCATGTATCACAGTTTTTATACAAGACGACTCTGAATAGTGCCCGTAGGGCGCGGTTCGGAGTCGCAAATTCGATCGGAAGCGTGGTTCCGATCGAGAGGCTGTCGAAAAACTATGTTTTTCGACAGCCTCAAAAGCCGGTGCTGTTTTGCACCGGCTTGTATTTTTCTGCGATCTGATGCTGTGGTCGATAGAGCGGAGCAAACCGCTTCGGATGGGGGGACGCCGTCTATCCAATCGGCAGCTGCATCAGGAAATGGCAAACAGGCGCTTGCCGTTTTCGGTGGTAATGCGCTCCACTTCTTCCACGCTCATGCCCTTGATCTCTGCGATGGTTTCTGCCATACGGTATACATAAAGTGAGCTGTTGCGGCGGCCGCGGAATGGCTCGGGCGTCATATACGGCGCGTCTGTTTCGATCATCAGGCGGTCGATAGGCACCTCCCGGATCACCTCGATCGCGCGCCGCGCGTTTTTAAAGGTGATCACGCCGGTAAATGACAGATAATATCCCAGACGCAGCAGCTCGCGGGCCATCTCCACACTGCCGGCATAGCAATGATACACGCCGCGCACCTCGGGATAGCGCCGTGTGATCTCCATGCAGTCGCCGTGTGCATCACGGTCGTGCACAATGACCGGCATGTTCAGCTCGCGCGCCAATTCCATCTGGCGCGCAAACACGACCTGCTGCCGCGCGCGGGCGTGCTCGTCTTTCTCCCAATAGTAGTCCAGACCGATCTCCCCGATGGCGCGTACCTTGGGTTCCGTTTGTGCCAATTCTTGAATGACCGATAGGTCATTATTCCAGGATTCGTTAATATTTTCTGGATGAATGCCGACTGCGGCATATACAAAGGCATATTTTTGTGCATAGCTGACGGCCTTGCGCGAGGTCTCCACATCGCAGCCGGGGTTTAGGATCAGCCCGATATCATGTGCCGGCAGGGATGCCAGAAGCTCGTCCCTGTCCGGATCAAACCGCTTATCATCATAATGCGCGTGGGTGTCAAACAGCATTTTTCCTCTCCTTTATGCAATCCATCCGAAATGTTTGCAGGCGTTCCACAGTCCATCCTGCTCGACCCTGTCGGTGATGTAGTCCGCCTTGTCTTTAAGCGCATCGCGCGCGTTGCCCATGGCGATGCTGAACCAACCCTGCCCGAACATACACATGTCATTCATGCCGTCGCCAAACACGACGACATCGTCATCCGGCACCCCCAGCCGGTCCAGCATCCGGCGGATGCCTTTCTGCTTTTCGGTGGGCTCGATGAGCAATATATCGCGGTTATAACGCACGGTCGGCAGGCCGCCGAAGTCGATCGCGCCTTCCTGCTCTGTATTGCAGGCGATGTTGACCTTGTACAGTTTATGCAGTGCATGATAATCGAACGACGGATCGCAGCGCGTCGAGAAGTATTCGGGCGGCGCTGCCGCGAGATAACGCTCGTCCGTCGTGACGCACAGCTGCTCGTTAACCGGCGTGACCGCCCACGGGATACCCGCGGCCTCCAGCCGCTCGATCAGCGCGATGCAATCCGCTGCAGGCAGGCTTTTCATCTCTGCGATCTTGCCGCTGAGGGTTAAACTGTATCCGCCGTCCGCCACAAAGTCCTGAAAGCCGTGCTGGGCCGCAAACTGTGCGGCCGAAGCCTGCAAACGGCCGGTCGCCAGCGCGGTGAAATGCCCGTTCGCGCGCAGGCGATCTATACACCGCACCGCGCTTTCCGGCATGACCATAGTCTGCTCAATGCTCAATGTTCCGTCAATATCAAAAAAGAAGTATTTTTTGTGCATGGGACCTCCTGCTGTCATATGATTGTGCTGCGGGCTTATGAAAAAACGGACCGGCTGTTTTGGCGCCATTCTATCCGGACAGATTTAGAGCAAAGCGATTTTTATATGCCCAGCCGTCTGCGGACGCGTCAATCATCGGATCGCGCTGTTCACTGTCATCGCTCGGGATGTCTGTTTCGTGTGCTTTGCCGCCGGTTTCATCGTGAAATCAATATTTTATAGTATTATACCACGGCAGCCGCAGCATTTCCACCACTGCAAAGCGCTTGAGCCGGAAGCGTACGTGATGCAGCGTATAAAGTCCCGCGGCACTGGGAAATAGACAGCGGTTGTTTTGGCACCCCTGACCAGACTCTAACTGGTGACCTACCGCTTAGGAGGCGGTCGCTCTATACAACTGAGCTACAGGGGCATAGATAAGAACGGTTTTGCTTTGAGGCATAAAACTTGAAGGAACCGCCGCGCAGGCGATGTGTCCTTTATCCGGCTGAGCTGCCGGAACGCAACGGAGGATTTCAGCGGACAAACAGTATGCCTCAAAAAAGAGAATGCTGCTATGTGCCTGGGGTAAGGCAGGATTTTGCCCGATCCGGCTATGGCGACAAATTTTCCCGCGCAAAAGCAGTGCATACTGTTTAATATATTACCCCATTCAAAGACAAATGTCAATCGGACATGAGCAGAAAAACACGCTAAAATCCGGCGCAAAACTTTGTTAAAACAAAATCGTTGCACCCTGCAAAAGAACGTGCTATGATACAATTAAGTAAAATGGGATAATAGGTAAAGTTTTGCTTTTTATTCTGTTTTACGGCCAAAGGAGGGGCATATTTGTGAAACAAATGCATATCACCGAAACCGTACTGCGCGACGCGCAACAGTCGTTGATCGCAACCCGTATGCCGTTTGATGATTTCGAGGCTGTACTGGATGAGATGGACAAGGCCGGCTACCATTCGATCGAATGCTGGGGCGGCGCCACCTTCGACAGCTGCCTGCGCTACCTCAACGAAGACCCGTGGGAGCGTTTGCGAAAGATCAAAGCGCATATGAAGCATACCAAGCTGCAAATGCTGCTGCGTGGACAAAATTTGCTCGGTTATCACCACTATTCGGATGATACCGTGCGCCGCTTTGTGCGCAAAAGTGTGGAGAACGGCATGGATATTATCCGCATCTTTGATGCGCTGAACGATCTGCGCAATATCGAGACCGCGGTGGACGAATGCCTGAAAGCCGGCGGACATGCGCAGGGCTGTATCTGCTACACGCTCAGCCCGATCCACAATTTGGAGATGTTTGTCTCGCTCGGCAAGCAGATCGAGGAGATGGGCTGCAACTCGCTGTGCATCAAGGATATGGCGGGCATCATGTCGCCGCAGGAATGCTATGATCTTGTCACCGCGCTGCGCGCCAATATCAAGCTGCCGATCTATGTGCACACGCACGCCACCACAGGCCTGGGCTATATGACCTATCTCAAGGCGGCGGAAGCGGGTGCGGCGGGCATCGACTGCGCGACCTCGTGCTTCTCAGGCGGCACCAGCCAGCCCGCGACCGAGTCCGTTGTCTATGCGCTCACCCAAATGGGCTATAACTGCGGTGTTGACAGCAGGGAACTCAACCGCATCAACAATTTCTTCCTGCCGGTCAAGGAGAAGTTTTCCGAAAATGGCACGTTTGACCCTTATGTGCTGTCAACCAAGACCGACGCGTTGATTTATCAAATCCCGGGCGGCATGCTGTCCAATCTGGTAGCGCAGCTCAAGGCGCAGAATGCAATCGATAAGCTGGATGATGTGCTGGATGAAACCCCGCGCGTGCGCGCGGATCTCGGCTATCCGCCGCTGGTCACCCCGCTGAGCCAGATGGTCGGCGTGCAGGCGACGGTCAACGTGCTGCTCGGCGAGCGGTACAAGTCGATCGGTAAGGAGATCAAAAGCTATATCAAGGGTGAATACGGCAAAGCGCCGGGAAAGATCGATCCCGAGCTGGCGGAAAAGGTGCTTGGCGGCGAGCAGCCGATGACCGGACGTTTTGCGGATACGCTTGCACCCGAATACGAGGACGCAAAGGCGCATCTCGGCAGTCTGGCGCGGTGCGAGGAGGATGTGCTCTCCTACATCGCGTTCCCGCAGCAGGCCGAGCAGTATTTTGAGCGCCGCGAGAACATGTTTACCGCAAGCTATACGTTTAAGGAGGTCGGCTGATTATGGTTCAAGATCCGCTCAGCCTGTTGGACGCGCTGATGGTTGCGATGTCCGGCTTTATTATCGTTTTTATCATGCTGGCACTGCTTTGGGGGATTATTATCGTGATCTCTCGCGCAGTAGCCGGTGTAGAGCGCCGTCCCGCGTCCGCGGCGGCGAGCGCGCCCGTTCCGGAAGCCGCGCGTATGGCTGCGCCTGCTCCGGCAGCAGCCGTGCCGCCTGCTGCGCCGCAGGTGGTGCTGGAGGGCATCAGTGAAACCGAGGCGGCGTGTGTGATGGCAATTGTCAGCCATGAAACGGGCATTCCGATCGACCAGCTCGTATTCAAGTCTATCAAAGCGGTTTAAGGGGGAAATAAAAGATGAAGTATATGGTTACGCTCAATGGCAAGCAATATGAAGTAGAGGTGGAAAAAGGCTCGGTCAGTGCGGTCGCAGTTGGCGATGCGCCTGCGGCGGCGGCACCGGCACCGGCGGCAGCGCCCGCACCCGCACCGGCCCCCGCTCCGGCAGCTTCAGCGCCTGCGGCGGCCCCAGCCGCAGCGGCGCCCGCGGGCGAGGTGATCGCAGCGCCCATGCCCGGCACCATTCTGGATGTTCGCTGCGCGGCTGGTCAGGCGTTCAAAGCCGGCGATGTGCTGTTCATTCTGGAAGCGATGAAGATGGAAAACGAGATCTGTGCCCCGCATGACGGTACGGTTACCTCGGTCAGCGTGCAGAAGGGCGCGGCAGTGGAAACCGGTACGACGCTCTGCACCATGTAACGGAGGCGCATATTATGCAGTTTTCCTTTATTGAAGCGATGAAGGAGATCTTGGCGAGCTCAGGTTTTGCTGCTTTGGCGGAGGACCCGCGCAGCCTGATTATGATCCTCATCTCGTTTGTCCTGCTTTATCTGGGCATTGGGAAAAAGTTTGAGCCGCTGCTGCTTGTCCCGATCGCCTTCGGCATCCTGCTGGCAAACTTTCCGCTTACCGGCATGCTCAATGCGCCGGCGGACGGTTCCAGCCCGGGTATGCTGTGGGTGTTCTATCAAGGCGTGGAGCATGCGATTTATCCATCGCTTATCTTCCTTGGCATTGGCGCGATGACCGATTTCGGGCCGCTGATTGCGCGTCCGTCTTCGCTGTTGCTGGGCGCGGCGGCGCAGCTCGGTATCTTTTCTGCGTTTCTGCTGGCGCTGGCGCTGGGATTCCCGGGCGCGGTCGCGGCGGCGATCGGCGTCATCGGCGGTGCAGACGGCCCGACGGCGATTCTGGTGGCTTCTCGCTTGGCGTCGGATTATCTGCCCGCGATTGCGATTGCGGCCTATTCCTACATGGCGCTGATCCCCATGATCCAGCCGCCGCTCATGCGCCTGCTGACGACCAAGAAAGAGCGCGAGGTCAAGATGGAGCAGCTTCGCCCAGTCTCCAAGACCGAAAAGATCGTGTTCCCGATTGCAGTTGCGACTGTGGTGATCCTGCTCATTCCGGACACCGCGCCGCTGATCGGTATGCTGATGCTGGGCAATCTGCTGCGTGAGTGCGGCGTGACCGAGCGACTGTCCGATACCGCGCAGAACGCGCTGTGCAACATCGTCACCATTTTCCTGGGGCTGTCGGTCGGCTGCAAGGCTGTCGCGGATACCTTCCTGACTTGGGATACCATCAAGATCATCCTCCTCGGCTTGATTGCGTTCTGCTTCTCGACGATTGGCGGTCTGATCTTCGGCAAGATCATGTACAAGCTGTCCGGCGGTAAGGTCAACCCGCTGATCGGCTCGGCAGGCGTTTCCGCCGTTCCCATGGCGGCGCGTGTCTCGCAGGTCGAGGGTCAGAAGGCCAACCCGGCGAACTTCCTGCTCATGCATGCCATGGGCCCGAATGTGGCGGGTGTCATCGGTTCCGCAGTTGCCGCAGGCTTCCTGCTCAAGGTGTTTGGCGCGTAATCGGCCAAAAGAAAATATACGCCAACGAGGCGCCGGAGTTCAGTCCGGCGCCTCGTTTTACATTGGCGACAGAAAATACACTGGAAATTTTTCTTTGCGTTTAAAAGGGGAAATGTTGACAAAGTTCGCCTAAATGCTATAATAAAAGAAGAAATGAACGGGTGGTCTTTATTGTGCAGGTTTTGAAGGATGAACTGAGACATAAGATTTTGTTGGAGGCGCAGCATCTGTTTTTGCAGAGGGGATACGACCGTACTTCGCTTCAGATGATTGCGGATAAGGTGAATATCAGCAAAAGCAACCTTTACCATTACTTCAAGAACAAGGAGGAATTGTTCTACGAGTTGACCGACAGCGCGGCTGACGGACTGAAAAAGCTGATCATGCGTTTCCGCGACAAGCGGTTTGACCTGCTTACCGGACAACGCGAATATCAGGTGCTGCTGACCGAAGAGGTGATCTCGCTGCTGCTGGCGGAAAAATACGGACTGTTGCTGATTATGGAGCAGGCGCAGGGCACGCGGTATGAAGAGCTGCGCACCAGTCTGATCGATATGCTGGCCGCCAAAACCGCCCCGCTGCTTGCGGATGAGGATAACTGCCTGCTGCTCGCGCAGATCATGGCGCGCAATCTGATCGATGGCACCGTTCAGATATTGAAAAACCGCGTCCGGCCCCGTGAGGTGCGGGCCAACCTCAATCGTTTGGTCGAATACCATACCAAGGGAATTAACGCGCTGCTGAAATAAAAGCAGCGCGTTTTTTTTGCGATAAATAGAGACCGGTTGTTCATTTTATGTGATATGACACAGAAAAATCGACAAATACTGCGTTCTATCCGGAATTCAAGGCGCATAAATTGGAATTAGTGAAAGCGTCAACAGGCAGGGGGGACGACGGTGAAAGGCTTACCCGAAGAACGCACGATCCGGCTCGCGCAGTATATGGTCGAAGAAAATGCAACCGTGCGCCAGACTGCGGCACGGTTTGGCGTGTCCAAATCGACCGTACATAAGGATATCACAACGCGGCTGAAAAAGCTCAATGCCGTGCTGTATGACAGTGTGCAGGAGGTGCTTCGCACCAACAAGCAGGAGCGGCATATCCGCGGCGGCATGGCGACCAGAGAAAAATACCGTGCCAAGGCTGAGGAGCGGAAGGGCGGCAAAAACTAAAAACCGGCTGTCCTGATGGACAGCCGGAAAATAGCGGTATGTGTAAACCGTGCTTTTGTCAAATCTAAACCCATATTAACG
>DXDO01000069.1 GCA_019115425.1 Candidatus Agathobaculum merdigallinarum
ACTGCTTGTTCATCATAAAGTACCAGAATGCGCCGAGCAGCACCAGCAGGATGACATACGGCAGGAACTGCGCCCACCACGGGATGGTTGTGGTGATCAGGTCGACCTGCTTGAGGTCGCCCTTCTCCATCTGCTCGGTGATCTTGTCCTGCAGCTGATCCCACCAGATGCCGTCGTAGTTGCCGATATCATAGCTTACCAGACGGTTCTCATCCTTGAGGTGCATGGTCAAAGTTCCGCCTTCGAGCGTAAACTCATCGACCTTGCCTTCGTTAAAGTAATTGAACACATCCGAGTAGGTGATCTGTTCGGTTTGCTGCGTCTGGCTGACCACATAGCTGACGCCCGCCAGCAGGAACACCAGTATGATCAGGTAAAGGCCAAAGCCTTTCATTTTTCCTTTCAAATCGGTTTGCCACCTCTTCCTTGTTGATCTATTTACTCGCCGCCGTAAACCTGCGGTTTCAAAATGCCAATGTACGGCAGATTGCGGTATTTTTCTGCATAATCCAGTCCATAGCCGACCACGAACTCGTCTGGGATCTCAAAGCCCAGATAGTCCACCGGCACATCGACCTTGCGCCGCGCCGGCTTGGACAGCAATGTACACAGGCGGATCGAGCGCGCGCCGCGCGCATTGAGCACCTGCATCAGGTAATTGAGCGTAACGCCGGAATCCAGAATATCCTCGACGATCAGTAGGTCGCGCCCGTCGATCGGCTGCTCGATATCCTTGATGATCTGTACCTCGCCCGAGGTCTTGGTGCCCTTGCCGTAGCTGGATACCACCATGAAATCCACGTTGCAGGGCGTGTCGATTTTGCGCGTCAGATCCGCCATGAACACATACGAGCCCTTGAGCACGCTCACGATCAACGGATTTTTCCCTTGGTAATCCTTGGTGATGCGCTCGCCAAGCTCGGCCACCTTGTCTGCGAGCTGCTGCTCGGTGAAGTAAACTTCCTTGATATCATCCCGCATATCGTATGCCATCTGTCAATACCCCTCTATTTTTATTTGCATCCGCGCGCCGCCCTGAGGCCGGCGCGAATGATCCATACCGATGTCCTGCACGGCGATCACGCCGTTTTTGTCTGCAATCACCGCAAGGCCGTCCCGCCGGCAGCGGGGGATTTTGCGATCGATCAGCAGCTTTTTCAGCGTCCGGCTGCCGCCGTTTTCGGTAAGACGCAGCCTGTCGCCCGCGCGCCGCGTGCGAACACACAGCGATGCAAAATCTATTGTACCACAATCCACGCAAAAAGTATTGAATGATTTGTAAAAAACCTGTTTTTTTTCTAGACAGCGGAGCGAGATCTGCACGCTCCCCTGCCAGACCGCGCCGTCAAACGGCACGGAAAGCGGGATTTCCGGGCGGTCGATGGAATTTTCCCGTCTGTCCAGCCGCACTGCGCCGTATTCCCGCCGCGCCAGAAAGCCGTGCGGCAGGCCGCATTCCGCGGAAGGATTCGGGTTTTCCAACAGCCGCTCGAGCGCCTCAATATGCCGGGTGGTAAAATCCCGCATCGGCATGCTGCTTTGCGCCGCAAGCAGGCGCAGCGCCCGCGACCGCACCGCGGGATGCGCGTTCCGCAATGGGAGCACCTCCCATGCGCCGTCCGGCCGCGCCGCGCACGTCAGGCAGTTTTCCGCCTGTTCGCTCAAATACGCTTCGTCCTGCCGGAGCAGGGCGGCGAGCCGCGCTGCCGCGCCGCATACCGATGGGTTGAGCTGCCGCAGCACCGGCACAACCTCGTGCCGGATGCGGTTGCGCGTGTAGTCGTCGCTCAGATTGGTGCTGTCGGTCACATAATCCTGACCAAGTTCCGCCAGATAGGCTTCCACCTGCGCACGCTCTGCGCCGATCAGCGGACGGATGATCTCCCCCCGCACGGGCGGGATGCCCGCAAGCCCCTTGGGACCTGTGCCCCGCGCAAGATGAAACAGCATAGTCTCAATGTTGTCGTCCGCCGTGTGCGCAGTCGCGACCTTTGCGCCCTGCGCCGCAGCGGTCAACCGCTCGTACCGGATGCGCCGCGCCGTGGCTTCCACGCCCTCGCCTGCCGCCTGCGCGCCGACGTCGATCCGCTCGACCGTCAGCGGTACGCCCAGCGTTTCGCACAGCGCGCGGCAGAATGCTTCATCGCGGTCTGCCTCCGCGCCGCGCAGGCAGTGGTTCAGGTGGAAAGCACGCACCGGATACCTGAGCGTCAGCAGCACGCGCAGCAGCGCGACCGAATCCGCGCCGCCCGACAGCGCCACCAGCACCGGTTCACCTGCCGCCAGCATACGCCAGTCCTCGATGGTCTGCTTTACCGTTTCCAGCATGGCTTCAGTCCCCATGGATGCGGTCCGGGTTGGAGAACGTGGTGTACTGGCCGACCCATTGCAGCTCGACCGTACCCGTTGCACCGTGGCGGTTTTTGGCGATGATGATTTCCGCGATGTTTTTGTTTTCGCTCTCGTCGTCGTAATAGTCGTCGCGGTAGATGAACATGACGATATCCGCGTCCTGCTCGATCGCGCCGGATTCACGCAGGTCGGACAGCATCGGCCGCTTGTCCGAACGCTGCTCGGAGGCACGCGACAGCTGCGACAGGCACACGACCGGCACATTCAGTTCCTTGGCCATGATCTTGAGTGAACGGGAGATCTCCGCGACCTCCTGCACACGGTTGTCCATGTGCCGCCCGCCGACGTGCATCAGCTGGAGGTAGTCGATCACGATCAGTCCCAGTTCCTCGCCCAGACGGCGGCACTTGGCCTTGATCTCTGCAACTGTGATCGCAGGGTTGTCGTCCACATAAATGTTCAGCCCTGCCAGCACGCCGGACGCGCGGGCGATTTTGACCCAGTCGTCGCCGTCCAAATTGCCGGTTTTGAGCTTTTGCGATTCGATCAGCGCCTCGCTGGACAGGAAACGGCTGGCCAGCTGCTCCTTGCCCATCTCGAGCTGGAACACGCACACGCCGGTTCCCTTTTTGTAGCCCTTCGGCTTGCCCTTGACGCTTGCCTTGGCCGCATTAAGCGCGATGTTGAGCGCGAATGCGGTCTTACCCATGCCCGGGCGCGCTGCAATCAAAATCAGGTCGGACTTGTTCAGGCCGGTCAACGCGGTATCCAGCGCATGAAAGCCCGTGGACATGCCCGGGATGTCGCTGTCCGACTTGGCGCGCTCGTCCAGCTCGGTGTACAGGTCCGCGATGACCTCGCTCAGCTTGGACAGTCCCTTGATCTCACGGCCCTGCCGGATATTGTAGATGCGCTGCTCGGCCAGCTCCGCAATGCTGGACGCCTCGCCGTGCGCCTCGAGCGCGTTCTGCTGGATCTCGCCGCCCGCGTCCGCAAGCTGGCGCAGCAGGCTCTTGTCGCGCACGATGCGCACATATTCGTTTACGTTGCGCGCGCCCGGCGTGACCTCCATCAGCTGGAACAGGTACGCGCGGCCGCCCGCCTCATCGTAATAGCCCATACGGGTAAGCATATCAAGCACCGTGACCGGATCGATACGCTGCGCGCCGTTGAACATAGAGTAGATGGTCTCAAAGATGCGCTTGTTCTCATCTGCATAGAAATCGTCCGCGCGCACCTGTTCGATCACCTCGGGGATGCAGTTCGGGTCAACCAGCATTGCGCCCAGAAGCGACTGTTCCGCCGTCAGATCCTGCGGCACCTGCCGCATCAGAAGTTCGTCCAAAACCGCACCACCTTTCGAATGGAAAATTGAAAATAAAGAATGGAAAATACGCGCCCCGCGCGATATTCCAATTCGCAAACCGCCGCGCGGTTTGCATCAAAACGCCCAGCTTTGCCGGGTGTTTTGATACCCCGACCTAGCCGCCCTGGGCGGCGTCATTCGGGTATCGGAACATGGTTTCTTTGGAACCATGTTCCGTATATAGGGGGCTTGTGAAGCCCCCTATAAGCGTTTACGCTTCTACCACCTGCACCAAAATCTCGCCCGCGATATCCTGATACAGCTTGGCCTTGACACGGTGCACGCCGAAGGTCTTGATCGGCTCCTCGAGCACGATCTTCTGCTTGGGCACGCTCAGGCCGTACTGCTTATTCAGTTCCTCCGCGATCTCCTTGGAGGTCACAGCGCCGAACAGACGACCGCCCGAGCCGCCCTTGGCCGGCACCTTGACTGGGCTGACCTTGAGCTTTTCCGCAGCTTCGCGCGCCGCCTGCTGCTCGAGCGCGACCTTGCGCGCGTGCGCCTCGTCCTGCGCCTTTTTGACGTTCAGATTATCCGCCGTGGCAGGCTCCGCCAGACCGCGCGGCATGAGGAAATTGCGGCCGTAGCCCTCGCTGACCTCGATCAGGTCGCCCTTTTTGCCCTTGCCCTTCACATCGGCTTTCAGAATTACTTTCATGATTTGTGTCTCCTTTTCTATCTGCAAGCTTCAAATCTTTTCTTACTCGTTCTCCGCCTCTCCACTCTCCTGATCGGCGAAATAACCGCGGATCGCCTCGGTGATCAGGCGGTCGGCCTCCTCCGGCGTGGTGTTCGGCAGTTGTGCGCCTGCCGCCGAATGGTTGCCGCCGCCGCCCAGCCGCTCCATCAGCAGCTGCACATTGACCTGACCTGACGCACGCGCCGAAACCACCATATCGGCCCCGCGCCGGAACGCGACCACGCTTGCGCGCGTGCCGATGATGGAAAGCAGCTCGTCCGCCGCCTGTGCGGCTGCGACACGATCCACTTCTTCATCCGTAACGGCGAAGATCACGCCCTGTCCGCAGTCGCGCGCCGAGGAAATCAGCTTCTGCCGCTCCATATACTGGTCAAAGCTGGACTGGAACAGCCGCTTGACGTCGCTCGCCTCCGCACCTGCGCGGCGCAGATACGCCGCGGCTTCAAAGGTGCGCACACCCGTGCGCGTGGAGAATCCCTTGGTGTCCAGATAGATGCCTGCGAGCATGGCCTCGGCCTCACCCGTCAGGATGCCGCTGGTCGGCACCAGATATTGGAGCAGCTCGCTGACCAGCTCGGATGCCGAGGAGGCGTACGGCTCATGCAGCGAAACGACCGCGTTTTCAATATAGTCCGCCGCACGGCGGTGGTGGTCAATGACCGCTACCTTATTGATCGACTGCAAAAGCGCTTCGCTCTCCACATAACCCGGCCGGTTTACGTCCACAACGATCAGCAGCGTGTTATAGTCGCACCGGACCATGGCGTCCTCCGCGCCGATGAACACGTCCTTATATTCCGGCAGTGTTTTCAGGCGTTCGATCAATTCGGTTGCCATTGTGTGGTTCTGATCCACCACGACATGCACAGGCTTCCCCTTGACGCGCGCCGCGCACACCATACCGGCTGCCGCGCCAATCGCGTCCATATCGCTGTTGCGGTGGCCCATCACCAGCACCTGCGAGGAATCACGAATCAGCTGGCTCAGCGCGTTGGCGACCACGCGGCTTTTCACCTTGGTTCGCTTTTCCACCTCTTCACTCAGGCCGCCGTAAAACTCAAACACATAACGGTTTTTGATGACCGCCTGATCGCCGCCGCGTGACAGCGCCATGTCGATCGCGAGACCCGCATACTGATAGCTTTCCGCCAGCGTATCGCCGTCCTTGCCGATGCCGATGGACAGGGTCGCAACAATCCCCTCGTGGTTCTGAATGCTGCGTACATCCTGCAAAACCGCGAACTTACGCGCGGCGAGTTTATCCAGCTCGGCGTTTTCAATGATGAAGATATATTTATCGCGGTCATATTTGCGAAGCACCGCGCCGCAATCCTTTGTCCATGCGGAAAGACGTTTGTCGATCCCCGCCAGAATGTCGGATTTTTCCGAGTCGGTTGCGTTTTTCATGAGCTCCTCGTAGTTGTCGATCGCAATCACTGCGATCGCGGGATAACGGGTCTCCGCCTCGTCGCGCAAATGAACAAATTCCGTGCAGTCGATGAAGTGCAGCATCATCATCTGCCCTGCGCCGCTCGGAATCATGCTGCCGAACACATGGTAAGCATTGCGCCCCATGCGCAGTTCGCCCGGAAACTCACTTTTCCCCTCTATCAGCCAGCGCGTCTCAAAGGTCGGCGCAAGCTCAGTCATGCGCATGTGGCGCGCGCCTGCAAACTGCCCGCTGATCTCGGCAAACGAATCATTCGCCCATACGATCTCCCCGGTCGTCGCCAAGGCAACAACCGTCGGCAGCGGCGATTTCGTCACCGCCAGACGAACCTCGCCTCCCTCGATCTCGATGTTTTCCATCAATCCCCGCACCCGCTGCTTGCGCTCACTTTCACTGCGAAGGGCCACCACCCGCAGGATCACGCAAACCGCAATGCCAATCAGCCCATACGGTATGGAAAAATACATTCCCCACGCGGCAAACAGCAGGAACGCCGCGTAAAACAGCGCATTTCCCTGCTGCAAAGCTTTCTCAATTCCTTTTTTCAAATTCCCGTTCCCCTTTTCGGACGCAAATATACAGGCTAATTATAACATTGCTCCGCGGCAATGTAAACAAAAATCGCATATACCAATTGTGTTATACCAATTGTGTTTTTGACCAAAACGTGGTACAGTATCGTCACACTTAAATTTCAGGAGGCTTATCCATATGCAGTTCACTTTTGCACATAATAATTTCAACGTACGCGATCTCGACCGCTCGCTTGCCTTTTACCACGAGGCGCTCGGCCTGTCTGAAACCCGCCGCATCAACGCCAAGGATGGCAGCTTTGTCATTGTCTACCTGGGCGACGGGCAGACTCCCCACCTGCTGGAGCTGACCTGGCTGCGCGACTGGGACCGCGCTTACAATCTGGGCGACAACGAATTCCATCTGGCCTTTCGTGTGGACGATTTTGCCGCAGCGTACCATCAGCATGAGCAGATGGGCTGCATCTGCTTTGAAAATCCTGCAATGGGCATTTACTTCATCTCTGATCCGGACGGCTACTGGCTGGAGATCATCCCCGGCAAATAATATCTGTCTTTCGGGCGCAGCCCTGAAATTTGCTTTTTCTTAACGAATATTTTCATAGGCACGGTCCGCCGCGCGGTGTATAATACTTGTGCCGTAAGGAAAATAGAAAGGAGTTGTTCCAGCTTTTGCCTTCCTACTTGGAACTGTTCTTCACGTTTGTCCGCATGGGTATGTGTACGTTCGGCGGTGGCTATGCCATGCTGCCAATCCTCCAGCGCGAGGTGGTGGAAAAACATGGCTGGGCAACCGAGGATGAGCTGATGGATTATTACGCCATCGGCCAGTGTACGCCCGGTGTGATCGCGGTCAACACAGCGACCTTTATCGGATACAAAACACGCGGCGTTGCCGGCGCGATATTCGCCACCGCGGGCATCATTTTCCCATCGCTCGTCATTATCATTGCTATCGCTGCGTTCATCCAGCAGTTCGCCCACCTTCCAGTTGTGCAGCATGCGTTTTCCGGCATCCGTATTGCGGTTTGCGCGCTTGTTCTGCAAACCGTGTGGAAAATGGCGAAGAAGGGCGTGGTAGACACTCCTACCGCCGCGATCCTCCTGCTGACCTTTGTTGCGGTCGCGTTCCTGAATGTTTCCCCTGTGGTGATGGTCGTTGTTTCCGCGGCCGCCGGCATACTTGTCGGCTTGATTCGGAGGCGGCGCTCATGATCTATTTGCAGCTTTTCTGGGAGTTTTTCAAAACCGGCCTGTTCTCCATCGGCGGCGGACTGGCGACCCTGCCCTTTTTGCAGGAAATTGCACAGAACTACCCATGGTTCACACCAAACGATCTGCTGGATATGATTGCGGTCTCCGAATCCACTCCGGGGCCGCTCGGCGTCAACGTTTCGACCTACGCAGGCTTCCATGCCGCAGGGATACCGGGCGCGCTGGTCGCGACCTGCTCCCTGGTTCTTCCATCGGTCATCACCATTATTCTGGTTTATCGTGCGCTGGCCAAATTCCGTAACTCCAAGCTGGTGCAGGATGGGTTCTACGGCCTTCGCCCTGCGTCTGCGGGACTGATTTTCAGCGCACTGCTGGAGGTGTTCGCAGTCTCGCTGCTGCACACCGGTTCGTGGAACGGCCCCAACAGCCTTTTGGCAGTGCTCAATCTTCCCGCGATCGCGTTCTTCTTTCTCCTGTCGGCAGCGATTTGGAAGCTGCCCAAAATTCATCCGATCGTTTTTATCGGCATCGGCGCTGTATTCGGCATTTTATTTCAGTTTTAAAAACGCGCGGCGGAAACCTTCGTTTCCGCCGCGTCGTTTTTCTCTTTTCCTCCTCTTACCGTGCCAGATAATCCTCCACAATATCACGGAAATGCTCCGCTGCAACGCCGTTTTCCCGCAGTAAGGCCGCCAGCATAGCGGTTTCCTCAAAAGTTGGCGCAATGTCGTCAATACTGTCCAGCTCTGTCTGTCCACAAACAGCCGTTATACCATATTGCGTCCTTCCAGCTGCTGCGCTTTTCGTAACAATGTAGTGAACCACCTTTTGTACACCCCGCTTTCATCTCTCGACACAAGCCTGCCGATTTTTACGCTGCACCGATCTTCGAAATGCGTTCCGCATATTCGCTTTATATCGCCCCTCTCCCCACAAAAATTATCTGTGGAATCCATTTTACGCGCAAACGCGGGTTCTATTTGTCGAATATTGACGAACAGAAGTAAAAAATAATTCCCGCGGATGGGTTGACATCCGCGGGAATTGACTATTTTGCCAAAAATTCCTCAATCAGGCCGCAGGCATCTTCAATGCAGCCCGGACAGGAGCGCCGTACCGTCCCGTCCGTTACGCCCTTTAACTCCCTGCACAGATACGTGCTATTTTTCTCCCGAAAAGCCGCCGCAAGCGCCTTCGTGGTCTTGTAAGTCTGTCCTTTTGTTTCGCCCGGATGCGCCGTGCCCTTGCTGCCGCGCATGCCAGCCAGCATGAATGCGCCGCTCAAGGCGCCGCAGACTTCCATCAGCCCCATACCGAGGCCGAAACCCTCCGCCATTTTATACGCGGTCTGCTCGTCCAGTCCAAACTGGTCGCAGTAGGCGCAGACGACCGCCTGCGCGCAGTTGTAGCCCTTCTCATGCAGGCGCTGTGCCCGCTCAGCCCGTTCCGTCATAAAAAATTCCTTTCCTTCCTGTAATCAGTATTCCACATGTGTAAAATAATACATGATCGCGTTATACTGCGCGCGCGCCTCGTTCTCCCAATCCTCTTCGCTGTCGATAAACGTCTGATCCTCCTCGTTATCGATAAAGCAGAATTCACTCGTCAGCGCAGGGATGAACAGCGCGGCCGCCGCGCGGTTGGTATAGTAATAGTCGCCGTTGCTTCCTTCGCGGAACACGACCGACCGAATCGGTATGCCCAGCTCATTGTACTCCTCCAGCAGTGCCTCGCCCAGAATCTGGGTCGGACCGCCGTTCCGATCCGCGATCTGCGCCAGCACTTCCGCACCGCGCGCGGTCGTATTGGCCGCGTTATGGTGGATGCTGAAGAACAGATCGGCAGAAGCCGCATACCGCTCCATCACCTGTCCGCGCATCGAAAGCGAACTGCCGTCCTCCAGCGTATCGCGCACCATGATCACACGAACGCCCGCATCTTCCAGATATTGCTGCAGATACTGCGCCACATACAGATTGACATGCTTCTCATCCAGCGACACATCCTCGTTGTGCGCGCCGATATCACTGCCGCCGTGCCCCGCGTCAACGATCACCGTTCTGACGCCGTCCAGATGCGAGGTGCGCGGCGGCTCGACCGGATCATCCGGCTCACCCTCGCCCGCATCATAATCCCTCACGCGGACCAGATATTCCGCGCTGCAATACCGGCCTGTACCCTTGCTGGTGTCCATCAGATGCGCCCAGCGTTTTCCATCGTCGTCCTCTGTCATCTCATCCACAACGATTTCATCGCTGTCAGACAGGCGGCCGACAATCGGATATTTGGTTCCCGCGTCAGAGCGGACGGACAGCGTGGAATCCACCTCGACCCGATATACGCCCGCCACAAAGGGTTCCTCGGGCTTTTCCGGCTCCTCAGGTTCCGGTTCCTCGTAATCGCCGATTCTGGTCAGATAGTCCATGCTGCAATACTGCGATGCGCTTCCGTCCTCATCCAGAATATGCGCCCAGCCATTTGATATGCTGTCCACAGTGATCTGATCGCCGTTGGACAGCCGGCCCACAATGGCATACGTGGTTCCCGGGCCGGAGCGAATGGACAGTGTGGAATCCACCACAACCCGATACACCCCGGTGACAAACGATTCTGAAGGGGGTTCCGGCGTTTCTGGGCTTTGCCAGTCCCCGTTGTAATCGCCCACTCTGGTCAGATAGTCCATGCTGCAATACCGTTCCGTTCCCCGGATACGCGCCCAGCCGTTCGATATGCTGTCCACGACAATGCGGTCGCCGTTGGACAGCTGACCGACCATATCATATGTCGTTCCCGGGCCGGAGCGAATGGACAGCGCAGAATCGACCACAACCTGATAGATCCCTGTCACAAACGGCTCTGAGGGTTCTTCGGGCTGCGCCGTGTCGGCTGTTTTGATCTGCACCGTTCTGGCGGCGCTTTCGTAAGCTGCGATAAACCCAACGGCATTGGCAACATCGGCAATTTTATAATAGTTGTTGCCGTTGATGCTGTATCCCTTAATTGAAATGCCGCTGCCATCCAGCAGCACCTTTGCGGATGACGGATAGGCGCGCTGCACCAAAACCGCTGCAGCCGCCATTTCCCCACCAACCGCGGTATAGTTCTCCCCTAAAAGCATGTTGACTGCGTTTTGGGCGCCGTCCCAGGTGACGTTAAAGCTGGCGCTTGTTCCGTTCAGCATGTATGCGATATCGCGCAGCTTGAAATAGTTATAGCCGCCGATCAGATAGACCTCAGGGTCGACTGCCTTCCCGTTGACCTGCACCTTGTGAACCGAGGGCGCGGCGATCTCGCCGGATGCGCGCACCGTCGGCATCTCCGTGCCGCGCACAGCGCTGTCTTGGATTTCCGCTGACTCTGCCGCTTCAGAAACAACCATTTCCCCCGTTTCCGCGAGCGGTTCTGCGGCCGCCGCTCCTGCTGTTGTAAGATATATGGCCGCGCACAGCAACGCGATCATCCGCTTAAAACGCATATTGAACCTCCGTGCGTCCCATGTCTGTTTATGTCTGATACGGAGGTATTTTATCACGAAACAAGTCGAACATCAATGCTTTATGCCGCAAACCGGCGCATTTGTAATATTACAAATGCGCCGGTTTTGTTTCATGTTTACAATCGGTCAGCAGATATTTTACAGCATGGCCGCGCCGATCAGGCCCGCATCGTTGCCGAGGGAGGCACACACGATCTCGGTGTTGCGCTCCTCACTGCGGAAGGTCTGCGGCAGGGCCAGACGGCGCAGCGGCTCGAGCAGCTTTTCCCCGTAGCCCGCGAGACCGCCGCCCAGCACGATGCTCTCCGGCTGGAAAATATTGATGAAATTCGCCAATCCGGTGGCCAGATTCGCGCAGTATTCGTCAAACAGCTCACGCGCAAGCGCGTCTCCCGCATCGACCGCGTCGCAGATCATCTTTGCGTCCAGACGGCCCGCATTTTTCTGAAGGAGGCTTTCGCGGCCTTCCGCCAGCGCGCGCTCCGCGAACTTGACGAAAGACGCCGCTGATGTATAGGCCTCCAGACAGCCCTTGCGCCCGCAGTTGCACGGCTCGCCGTCCCGATGGATCACGATATGGCCGACCTCGCCCGCGATCCCGTTGCTGCCGGTATACAGCTTGCCGTCGATGATAATGCCGCCGCCGACGCCTGTCCCCAGCGTCACCATCAGCATGTTGCGTGCGTTTTTCGCGGCGCCTGCGGTCGCCTCGCCCAGCGCGGCGCAGTTCGCATCGTTATCCAGCTGCACCGCGCAGCCAAACTCGGGTTTGAACGCATCCGCAAAGCAGACATTGCTCATGCCGAGATTGGTGCCGAATTTGAGCGTACACGTCTTTTTGTCGAACGAGCCGGGCACGCCGATACCGATGCTCGTGATCCGGTCGGGCGAAATGCCCCGCTCGCCGCACAGCGCAAGCGCAAGCAGCTTCATATCCGCGCAAAGGCCTTCCGCATCACCCGTGCGCGTGGGCGTGCTCCGTTTCCCCAGCAGCGTGCCGTCCTCCTCGCACAGCGCCGCCTTTACCGATGTGCCGCCAAGGTCGATACCGATTCTCATAGTACTTCCTCCCGTTTCTTTTATTCAAATATACGCAGGCCCCGCCCGCGAAAATACGAATCCAACCGCTCTTTGCTGCTGTTGATCACCAGTTCCTCCGGAAAGCCGATCTCCTCGAGCATGGCAAGCGCGCCCTCCACATGCCCGACGCAATTGCAGATATGGCTGTCGCTGTTGACCACGATCGGCACCTCATATTTCATGCACATGCGCGCGATATCCGCGCAGTTCTCCTTGCTGCCCTTCCGGATGGACAGCGAGCCGTTGTTGATCTCCACAATTTTGCCGCGCTCATTACAGCGGCTGATGATGTATTCATGGTCAAAAGGATAGTTTTCGTTCCCCAGATGGCCAAATGCGTTGACATAGGGATTATACAAAATCGCCTCGAGCGCCTGTGTATGGATATTTTTGTCGGCAGGCGGGAACAGGCATTCGTGAAACGAGGCGAGCGCGAATTCGATCGGACGCAGGCTTTTGTTGGCCATGACGTTGATACCGCCTGCAGGCGCAGTAATATCAAACTCAATGCCGCGGATGACGGTCACGTCCCCGATTTTGCGCGGAATGATATCCATGTTGGAAAAATGCCATTCATGCGGGCCGTCCGGATTGGTCGGGCCATGGTTGGTGATCGCGATGGCGGCAAGCCCCATCTCCCCCGCCGCCTGCACCATCTCAGTCAGGGTGCTGTAGGCATGGGCGGTCACATTGGTGTGTGTGTGCATGTCTGCGATGATCTGCATGGGTAACTCCTCTGAAAAAATTTTATCGCACCCTTCGTGCGTATGGAAAGCAAAGGATTGCAGCCCCGCCGCAATCCCCATAAAAAGCCCAGCTTTAATTCGCCCGAAAGCGTGCTTTTGGGCGAGCTCAGTTTCCATACTGCTTGAGCATCCGCTCCTGCAGCTCCTTGGCTGCGTTGAAGCCCATTTTCTTCTGGCGGTCATTCATTGCGGCAACCTCGATGATAACTGCAAGATTGCGTCCGGGCTTGACCGGGATGGTCAAGCTGGGCACGGCGATATCCAGAATGCTGGTGGTCTGTCCGTCCATGCCGAGGCGGTCGTACTGCTTGCCGTCCTCCCATGGCTCCAGATTGATGACCAGTTCGACCTTTTCCGTCATCTTGATCGCGCCGATGCCGAAGATGCGGCGCACATCTACAATACCAATGCCGCGCAGCTCAATAAAGTGGCGGATGACCTCGGGCGCGGTGCCGACCAGGGTCTTATCCGACACGCGCTTGATCTCGACCGCGTCATCCGCGATCAGACGGTGTCCGCGCTTGACCAGCTCGATGGCGGTTTCGGATTTGCCGACGCCCGAGTCGCCGAGCAGCAGCACGCCTTCGCCGTAGATCTCGATCAGTACGCCGTGCAGCGTCACGCGCGGGGCAAGGTTGACCTTTAAGGAGGCGATGATCGCGCTCATGATCGTGGAAGTGAATTCATTGGTGCGCAAAATCGGCACGCCGCATTTCTGCGCAGCCTCCATGCATTCGGGAAAAACATCGATATTGCGGGAAATAATCAGCACCGGAATACCGGTCGCAAACAGCCGCTCAAAGCAGGCAAAACGCGCCGCGGACTCCATCCGCTCCACATAGCTGGATTCCACCTTGCCCATGATTTGGATACGATTGGGATCGAAATAGTCGAAAAAGCCTGCCAACTGCAAACCGGGACGGTTGACATCGTCCTTCGTGATCTCGGTTTTTTCAAACCCCTCCGGCCCGTAAACGACCTCGAAGTTGAATTCATGGATCAAATCCCCCAGACTGACGCCAAACTCTTTTAACTGCATAATGATACTCCCTTCCGCGATGGCAGGTATGATGATGAATGTATTATAACCCCATTTCCCCCACTTTTCAACGATTTCCGGCACACCTTCGTGAAAACTTGAAAAAACATGCTTTCCCTAAAAAAATGCTTGCATTTTAACCCTTGTTGTGGTATTATAATATCCGTTATGCAATGCACAAGAGAAGGAGGTGCAGGAAAATGGCAAAGTGCGATATTTGCGGCAAGGGCGTGACCTTTGGTATTCAGGTCTCTCACTCGCATCGTCGTTCCAACAGAACTTGGAAGCCGAACGTTCGTCGTGTAAAGGCTCTGGTCGATGGTACTCCCCGCCATATCAACGTATGTACTCGGTGCCTCCGCTCCGGCAAGGTAACCCGCGCGATCTGATATTCCGTGCGTTTACGTTGAGGTTTGCAAGGCGCTCTGTTAGCAGAGCGCTTTTTTACTGCCCATTTTTATCTGTAGGTGATCCCCATGAAAAAAGCATTGCGCCCCGCATTCGCGGTGACCATCCCTGTGCTTTGCGGCTATCTGTTTATTGGCTTTGCGTTTGGCGTGATGCTGCGCGACGCGGGCTTTGCTCCGCCGTGGGCCTTCCTCTCGAGCCTGACGATCTATGCCGGTTCGGGCCAATACCTGCTGGTTTCGCTGCTGGCGGCGAACGCGTCGCTCGTCACGGTCGCAGTGATGACGCTACTGCTCAACTGCCGCCATATTTTTTACGGCCTGTCCTTTCTTGAGACCTTCCATCAGATGGGCCATAAAAAATGGTACATGATCTTTTCGCTGACCGACGAGACCTATTCCCTGCTGTGCTCGCTCAAAACGCCTGAGGGCGTTGACCCAAACGCCATGCGCTTCTGGATCGCCCTGCTCGACCACAGCTACTGGATTTTCGGCTCGGTGATCGGCGCGGTCATCGGCGGCGTGCTGCCGTTTGACTCGACTGGGATTGACTTCGCCATGACCGCGCTGTTCACGGTCATCTTCGTCGAGCAGTGGATGAGCGCCAAGTGCCACATCCCCGCCTTTCTCGGCCTGGGCGCGGCGGCGGTCTCGCTTGCCATCCTCGGGCCGGACAACTTCATCCTGCCCGCGATGATCGCGATCTGCGTCATGCTGGTCGCCATGCACGGCAGGCTTGCAAAGGAGGTGGCGGAATGAGCGCGGAACGAACCCTTGCGGTCATTCTGGTCGCCGCTGTCTGCACCTTTGCAACCCGCGTCGTCCCCTTCCTGCTCTTTAACGGCAAAAAGCCCATCCCGCCGATCGTGCGCTATCTGGGAGAAGCGCTGCCGCCTGCGGTCATTGCGCTGCTGGTGGTGTACTGCGTCAAAAATGTGGACTGGCTCGCGGCGCCGCACGGCGCCCCTGAGCTGCTCTGCATCGCCGTCACCGCACTGCTGCATGTATGGAAGCGCAACAACCTGTTGTCCATCGGCGTGGGCACAGTGCTGTACATGTTTCTGGTGCAGACCGTCTTTATATAAGGAAGCAAATCATGAAAATTCACCCTGTAAAAGAACGAACGGACGCGCTGATCGCCGTCCTCACGGATATCTGGGAAGCCTCGGTGCGCGCTACGCACACGTTTTTGACCGAAGCGGATATTGCTGCCCTGCGGCAATATGTGCCGGATGCGCTCCGCGCGGTGGAACACCTGACCGCCCTGCTGGACGATAAAGGCCAACCCGCGGGCTTCTGCGGCGTGGACGGCCAGCGGCTGGAAATGCTGTTCCTCCACCCTGATATGATCGGCAAGGGTGCAGGCCGGCAGCTCGTGCAGCACGCTTTTGACGAATATCAGGTAAATGCCGTCTACGTCAACGAGCAGAGTCCGAATGCAGCCGCGTTTTACCGACGCATGGGCTTTGTGCTCGACCATCGCACCGAATGCGACGAGCAGGGCCGCCCGTTCCCGCTGCTGTATTTGAAAAGAGGCTGACTGAAACCCGCACGGTTTTTCGTGCGGGTTTTCGTTTTCGCGGTGCGAAAAATGTGGTACAATAATCCTGACTGCAAAGGAGTGTCTTATGGAAACGATCATTCAAATCCTCGCCCGTGAACTCGAGCAGAAGGAACAATATGTGGAAAACGTGGTCAAGCTGCTCGACGACGGCAACACCGTGCCCTTTATCGCGCGCTACCGCAAGGAAATGCACGGCACGATGGACGACCAGACCATCCGCCAGCTGGCCGACCGGCTCGCCTATCTGCGCGGGCTGGACGAGCGCCGCGCAGAGGTACGCGACGCGATCGAAGCGCAGGGCAAGCTGACCGACGAACTCGCCGCCGCGATCGCGGAAGCGCAGACGCTCGCGGCGCTCGACGACCTGTACCGTCCCTACCGCCCCAAGCGGCGCACCCGTGCGTCCATCGCGCGCGAAAAGGGGCTGGAGCCGCTTGCGGCGGCGATTCTCGCGGCGCGCACCTCCTCCCCTGCACTCGAAGCGCTGGCAAAGCCCTATATTGATCCGGAAAAGGGCGTGGAGACTGCCGAGGACGCGCTCGCGGGCGCGGGCGACATCATCGCGGAGGACCTGTCGGACGATGCCGGTCTGCGCGGCCGCCTGCGCGCGCTGCTGCACCGCACGGGCGTACTCAAGACCGTGGGCACAGACGAGGACGACACGACCTATGCCATGTACCACGATTTTTCCGAGCCGGTACGCCGCCTGCAGAGCCACCGTGTGCTCGCGATCAACCGCGGCGAAAAAGAGGGCAAGCTCAAGGTCACGCTGGAAGCCGACGAAAACGAGGCGATCGCCGCAGTCACGCGCGCGGCGCTGCATCCCAGAAACCCGTTCGGCGACTGGCTGCGCGCAGTTTGTGCGGACAGTTGGAACCGCCTGCTGTTCCCCTCACTCGAGCGTGAACTGCGAAATGAACTGACCGATGCGGCAAATGAGCAGGCCATCCGCACCTTTGCGCTCAACCTGCGGCCGCTGCTTATGCAGCCGCCCGTGCGCGGCCGCGTGACGCTGGGCTTTGACCCTGCCTACCGCACGGGCTGCAAGCTCGCGGTCGTGGACGCGACCGGCAAGGTGCTCGAGACCGCGGTCATCTATCCCACCCCGCCGCATAAAAAGACCGAGGAAGCCAAGAAGGTGCTCCGCCGCCTGTGCGACAAGCACCACATCACCTGCATCGCCATCGGCAACGGCACGGCCTCCAAGGAGAGCGAGATCTTTGTCGCGGACTTCATCAAGGAGTACGGCGGCGGCATCGCGTACATGGTCGTGTCCGAGGCGGGCGCATCCGTGTATTCCGCGTCCAAGCTGGGCGCGGATGAGTTTCCGGACTTCGACGTCTCGCTCCGCTCGGCGGTGTCCATCGCGCGGCGCTTACAGGACCCGCTCGCCGAACTGGTCAAGATCGACCCCAAGGCCATCGGCGTGGGCCAGTACCAGCACGACATGCCGCAGGCGCGCCTGTCCGAAGCGCTGGACGGCGTGGTTGAGGACTGCGTTAACGCGGTTGGCGTCGATCTGAACACCGCCTCGCCCGCGCTACTCAGCCGTGTTGCCGGCGTGACCAACACGGTCTCTAAAAATATCGCGGTCTACCGCGAGCAGAACGGCAGATTCGAGAGCCGCAAGCAGCTTTTGAAGGTCAAGGGCCTCGGCCCCAAGGCGTTCGAACAGTGCGCGGGCTTCCTGCGCGTGCCGGATGGGGCCAATCTGCTCGACCGCACCGGCGTACACCCCGAAGCATACGAAGCCGCCCAGACCCTGCTGACGCTTTGCGGCTATACCGCCGAGGATGCGGCACAGGGCAAAATCAGTGAACTGCCCGCGCGGGTGGGGCAGCTCGGCGCAGAAAACGCCGCGAAACGCTGCGGCGTGGGCGTGCCCACGCTGAACGACATCGTCAGTGAGCTGATCAAGCCCGGCCGCGACCCGCGCGACGAGCTGCCGCCCCCGATGCTGCGCTCGGACGTGCTTGACCTGAATGACTTAAAGCCCGGTATGAAGCTCAAGGGCACGGTGCGCAACGTGGCGAACTTCGGCGCGTTTGTGGACATCGGCGTGCATCAGGACGGGCTGGTGCATATCTCCCAGCTCTGCAACCGGTATGTCAAGCACCCGTCCGAGGTCGTGACCGTGGGCGATATCGTGGAGGTGGCCGTGCTGTCGGTCGACCCCAAGAGCCACCGCATTGCGCTGACCATGAAAAATGTGAAGTAAGCGGTTGGATAAGTTGGCGCGCCGGGTCGTCGCGCCCTACGGCAGGACGGCAGCAGCGAACGCGGGCGGCCGATGGCCGCCCCTACGGGAATTGCGCAATGCGCGCCCGTTTATACGAGAATATACAAAGGGAGCGCCCTGCAGGGTGCTCCCTTTCGTTATCCGTTACTCTCTATCCTTTTATTCACAGCCCGAGGGTCATCACATCGGACAGGGTCGCGAGTGCGATCACTGCCGCCCAGCACGCGAGCGGATACGCCCACTGGGCGCGCCCCTGCCGCTTGGGGGCGAGACGCGGGCAGGCCCGCAGCAGCAGCTTCGCCAGCGCAAAGCCGATCGCCGCGCCCGCGGTGTTCAGAATCAGGTCGTCCACCGAGGTCACGCCGCCCGCAATGAGCTGGATCATCTCAATGCTGAGCGATACGCCGAACCCGAACAGGATGGTGCGCTTTGCACGCCCGAAATACCGCCAGAACAGCGGCAGCAGCAACCCCAGAGGCGCGAGCAGTGCCGCGTTGCCCGCAATGTTCGCCGCCACGCCCAGCCCGGGCGAATTCGGGTCGCTCAAAATCGTGACAATGTCGGCGAATGGGATCAGCTCTAACCGCGGCTCCGGCAGATTGCCCGCCAGCAGCTGGTAGAGCGAGGGGCCGGTCACCAGCCCCACACCCATCAGATATACCAGCAGCACGATCACGCCGCATACGTCGCGCCTTTTCACGATACCGCCTCTGCAGTCGTCGCTATGCCGTTTTCCGGCGCACCTTCACTCGGTCCGTCCGGGCGGTACTTGTCGACGATCTCGGCCGGCCAGTCCGACTGCAGATATTGGAGATACCGCTGCTCCCCGGTCTCCATCGCTACACAGATATCCACCGTATAGTTCTCTCTGTTCGCATAGCGATTGCTGTCCGTCCCAGTCAGATAATTGGTAAACGCATTGTCAAGCAATGCCTGTATATCCGCAGGATCGGTCACCTCGACCGTCTGCCACTCGCTTACATCCGAGCTGAGCGACACAAGATATTCGATCCACATCTGGTCGATATCCTCCGCACGCATGGGTACAGGGGTCAGTCCGGTCAGCTGCTCGATCAGGGCAACCGTCTTGGTATTTGCCTCGGTCACGCTGGCTGAGCCGCGATACTCCTGATCGCCTTCGCTGTCCAGATAGTACAGCTCAACGCCCATGACCGGCCTGCTGTCCTGCGTTTCCGCGAGCGCTTCCTCGCGGAGCGTTTCGATCACCTGCGTGATCTGACCGGGCTGGTGCAGTTCCACAGAGCTTATGCCGTCGGCCGTTTCCACATTTACGGTAATCATTGGCTGGCGCTCAGGATCGGTCGAGGCCGTATCAAAATTGAACAACGGCCACTTGGCGCGCTTATACTCCTCGGACTGTTCAATCTGGTCGAGCAGCGCATTGACCTCCTCCGTTTCGGGGATCCTATACTGCCGCGCCGCCGTGCGGCTGCCCATCTGGCAGTTGACCGTTACAAAAGTATAGCTCAGACTGTTGTCATCGTCCGTATCTTCCTCCTGCGCAGCCTGCACCCCCAGCTCCATCAGCCGGTGCGCGGCGTCGATGTTCGACGGGTCGGTCAGCGCGGGCTCTCCGCTGCCGCCGTAAATATCCACCGCGGTCAGGTCGTCGTGGTTGGGCAGCCAGGTGTCGTAGCCGGTGACATCAAACTGCATCGCGAGCATGCCCGCGACCAGCACCACCAGAATGGCCAGCAGGTGCAGCGGCTTGGCGAAGATCGCGCGGAAATCGAACGCATAGATGATCTCCACGATCCAGTGGAACAGCACGGTGCCGATCACAAGGCCCGGCCAGAACCAGAAATTGCCGGCAATCATGCCGAACACCCAGCCAAATGCAACGCCCATCGTAAGGCACATATACACCTTGATCGGCAGCTTTGTCGGGGTAAACGCGAGCGCAGTGCCCGCCCGTTCGCTCTTGCGGATGCGGAACAGGAAGAGCGCCAGCGCAGTCACAACCGCAGCGGCGATCAGATAGCCGACCAGCAGGCCGAGCGCCGATTCGCCAGGCTGCGGGACGCCCATGACCCGCTCACCGATATAATACGTGCCGTGCAGCACAAAATACTGAACCACCGGCGTCAGTCGGATCGCACCCTCCAACGTTCCCGCGTTGGCGGTAAAGGTATCGTAAAACTTATCAAACAGGCAGAACTGCAATACACGCACCAGCATGGGCGAGAAGAACACCCACGCGAGCAGCAGCAGGGTGATGATCGTGTTGCCGCAAATGATGGTGGTCAGCACGGTCAGCGCGTAAATCAGCAGGAACACGATCAGGTTGCACAGTATCGCGCCGCCGATCTCGTCCCAACGCACCGCCTCGCCGCAGCCCATCGCATAGGCGCAGCCGACCGTGATGGCCAGCATGACCAAATAGGTCGAAAACGTGCAGACAACGCCGGTCAAGAAGTTGTTCGCAAACAGCCGCGTGCGCGAAATCGGCAGGCTGTGGTAAAAATCAACCTTCTGACGGGAATGCAGATAGGCGAACATCGCCACGCCGCACACGACCGCCAGCACAATGAATACCACCTTGACAAACAGGTTTCCGCCGCTCAGCATGGACGCGGCATTGTTCATCGCGCCCTGCCAGTTAATCTCGACATGTGCCTGCGTCAGCTCCTTCAGATCCAGTGCGCGCTGCTCCAGTGCATTCTGCATGGTCATCAGCGCAGGCAGCAGCAGGGCCATGAAAAATCCCACGCCCGAAAGCACTAGCGCCCACAGATTGCGGCGCATGCTGTTCCCCAGCAGGCCCTTAGAAGAGAAGCTTTTTGATGTCATAGCCTGCCACCTCCGTTTCGTTGATAAAGATTTCCTCCAGCGTCAGCGGCAGCAGCTCGCAGAAGCTGGGATTCATGGCGTTGACCTTAGCAAGCAGCTCCTCGCGGCTGCCGCGCGCGGTCAGGGTGTAGAGCGAGCCGCGCCGGTCGAGACGCATCACATCGATGCCCGCCCATGCGTTCTCGGGAAGCTCCTCGGTGAAAATACACTGCATTTTGAACATGCCGAGCTTCATCTCGTCCAGATCGCGCGAGAACAGGATGCCGCCGCGGTGCAGCAGGCCGACGTGGTCGCAGATGTCCTCCAGCTCGCGCAGGTTGTGCGAAGCAATGACCGGCGTCAGGCCGCGGCTCTCCACGTCCTCGGCAAACAGGCTCTTGACCGTCTGCCGCACGACCGGATCGAGGCCGTCGAACGTCTCATCGCAGAACAGGTAGTCCGTGCCTGCGCACAGGCCGCAGATGACCGAGACCTGCTTTTTCATGCCCTTGGAGAATGTACGGATCTTGCGGTTCTCGTCCAGGCCAAAGCCGTCCATCAGTTTGCGGTAGCGGTCCTCGTCAAACCGGCGGTAAAACCGCTTGTAGTAGTTTTTCATCTCTGCGGGCGTGCTGTTCGGGAAAAAGTACTGCTCGTCGGAAATGAAGAAAAACCGCTCCTTGAGCGAGATGTTTTCAAAAATATCTGCCCCGTCGATGCGCACCGCGCCCTCATCCGGCGACAAAATGCCTGCCAGCATGCGCAAAAAGGTCGATTTGCCCGCGCCGTTCGAGCCGATCAGGCCGTAGACCGAGCCGTCCCGCACCTCCGCGCAGACATGATCGACCGCAGTGATATCGCCAAAGCGCTTGGTCGCGTTTTCAGCCGTAATCATGCCCTATCCTCTCCTTTCTTCTCCATCCAGCCATGCAGCTGGTCCTCGGTCGCACCGAGCGTGCGCGCCTGATCTGCCAATGCGCCGATCTGCGCGCCGATCTCCTCCAACCGGTTTGCGCGCAGCGCCTCCATGTTATCCGAAATAAAGTTCCCCCGCCCTTTGGCCGCGTAAATCACGCCGCGCCGCTCCAGCTCTCCGTATGCGCGTTGGATGGTGTTCGGGTTGATCGAAAGCTCCATCGCCAGCTGGCGCACGCTTGGGATCTGCGTATCCGCAGGCAATGCCCCGCGCAGCGCAAGCTCCTCGATGCCGTCTACCACCTGCTCATAGATCGGCCGTGGGTCCCGATAGTCTATTTTGATCACATCGCGCGTCTCCTTTCCATTGTGTTCTATCCGTACTGTATGTCTTAGTACACTTGGAGTATATCAGAGCTTTCCGATTTTGTCAATCGCTTTTTGCCGCAGCTTGTGGTATAATCATAGCAAAAACCGATTGGGAGGCCTTCATGGTACATTTGGGAAACGACTGGGATGAGATCCTCGCCGGCGAATTTGAGCAGGAATATTACAAGCGCATCCGCTACTGGCTCAAAAAGGAATACGCTGAGCAGACCATCTATCCCCCGATGAACGATATTTTCAACGCGCTGAAGTACACCGCCTACGCGGACGTCAAGGCGGTTATTCTTGGACAGGACCCCTATCACGGTCCTGGGCAGGCGCATGGGCTGTGCTTTTCCGTGCAGCCCGGCGTGCCGCAGCCGCCGAGCCTGCAAAACATCTTCAAGGAGCTGCGCGACGATCTGGGCATCCAGCCGCCAAAGGACGGCACGCTGACCCGCTGGGCACAGCGCGGTGTGCTAATGCTCAACACCACCCTGACCGTGCGGCGCGGGCAGGCCAACAGCCACAAAAACATCGGCTGGACGACCTTCACCGACCACGTCATCGAAAAGCTCAATGCGCATGAGCGGCCGGTGGTGTTTCTGCTCTGGGGCGGGAACGCGCGCAGTAAGAAAAGCCTGATCACTGCACCGCAGCATCTGGTGCTCGAATGTGCGCATCCGTCGCCGCTGTCGGCGTTTAACGGCTTTTTCGGCTGCAAACATTTTTCAAAGTGCAATGCTTTTCTGGAAAGGAACGGTATTGCCCCGATCGACTGGGATTTGAACCACGAATAAGCGGTCCCAAACGGCGGTCCCTCAAGAAAAAATAAAACAGCAGGGGAGTTGATTCCACTCAATCAGCTCCCCTGCTGTCATTTTATCACATGGTATCTATCCGCAATATCGGCAGATTGAAAAGCGGATACCGGCTTAATTTTGGCCCGCGGCAAATTTTGCGAGCAGCTTCGCCGCGCCCTCCACATCGCTTGCCGCGCACATCTCACTGGGCGAGTGAATATAGCGCGTCGGGATGGAGACTGCGCCCACCTGTACGCCCGCGCGCGTCTTTTGCAGCGCAGCGGTATCCGTGCCGCCGAACGGCAAAATCTCGCGCTGGGTAGTAATGCCGCACTCCTGTCCCGCCTGCTCGAGCGCCGCGCACACTGCAGGCGTGCAGATGACCGAGCGATCCATCACCTTGACCGCTGGGCCCTTGCCCATGTCGACCGCCATCGGGGTCTTGCGCTCGGGCAGGTCACCCGTGTCGGTCACGTCTACCGCGATGGCGACATCCGGCTCGACCGAAAAAGCCGCCGCGCCCGCGCCGCGCAGGCCGACCTCCTCCTGTGCGGTGAACACAAAGTACAGGTCGTTTTCGGTCTCGGCTTCCGCGAGCTGCTCCATCGCGAGCAGCAGGGTCACGCAGCCGATGCGGTTGTCCAGATACGGGCCGCAGAGCACGCCGTTCTGCTCAAAGCGCGGCACGTCGAACACCGCGAAATCGCCAATCTGCACGCATTTTTCCGCATCCGCCTTATCCTTTGCGCCGATGTCGATGAACAGGTTGTCCAGTGTCAGGTCCTTGAAGGGTGTTTTCTCCTCGTAGGAGATCACGCCGCGCGTGCCGTTTGCAAACCGCACCGTGATGTTGATTAGATCGCCCTTGAACAGCCCGCCGACCTGCGAAAAGCGGATAAAGCCCTTGTCGTCGATCCAGGTCGCGACCACGCCGATCGAGTCCATATGCGCCGCAAACAGCAGCTTTTTACCGCTGCCCTTCTTGCGGCAGATCAGGTTGCCGAGCGCGTCGGTCGTGATGTCGTCGATATATTCGCCCGCGATGGCGGCGATCGTCTCGCGCACCGCATCCTCGCGGCCGGACGGGCCGAACGTGCCGCCGACCTCGTTCCATAAATCAAAAACCTTGCTCATTCGTCCTCTCCTCCGAGTTCTTCCAGAAATGCGCGCGCGGCCTTCAGCACCGCCTCGCAGTCTGATACCGCCGCCACCGAGGACGGCGAATGGATATACCGCACGGGCGCGGCTGCCGCGCACACGCGCACGCCCGCCCTACTCTTGTGGATGCGGCCCGCGTCCGTACCGCCGGATACGCGCGTCTTGGTCTGCCACGGGATGCCGCGTTTTTCGCACGCGTCGCGCAGCAGCTCGAACAGCTCAGCGTCGTAGATAGTCGCGCCGTCCATGAACGGCAGCACCACGCCGCCGCGCACGCGGCAAACCGCTTTTCCGTCCGTCACCTCCGCGAGATCGGCCGCGGTCGTGCCCTCGAGCACGAGCGCAAAGCCCGGATCGAGCGCGTACGCCATGCTCGCGGCGCCGCGCAGCCCTGTCTCCTCCTGCACGGTGAAGCAGAACCAGGTGTCAATCGGCGGCTGCTCCTCGAGGAGCTTCAAAAGCGCCGCGCAGCCCACGCGGTCGTCGATTGCCTTGGCTTTGAGAAGTCCGTCGCCGAACTCGACCACTGCGGAATCAAACACGCCGTAGTCGCCGAGCGAGACCTTGGCTTCCGCCGCCGCGCGGCTGGTCGCGCCGATATCGATATACAGGTCTTTTGTTTTTGGCATAGTGCGGCGTTCGGCGGCGGTCGTCAGATGCACAGCCTTGATGCCGATCACGCCGGTCACCTCGCCGAAGCGCACCGCGCGGCCGATCACGACGCGCGGATCAACCCCGCCGACAAAGCCGAATTTGATCATGCCGTCCTCGGTGATCTTTTTGACGATCACGCCGACCTCGTCCATGTGCGCGCACACCACGACCGGACGTTCGAGCGCAGTTTTGCCCTTGCGGAACACCATCACATTGCCGATGGCGTCGGTCCGGATCTCATCCGCGAAGGGTTTCGCTTTTTTGAGCACAAATTCGCGCACCGCAGCCTCGCATCCCGAGGGACCAGGCAGGGCGCACAGCGTTTTGAGCAGCTCGATCATGCGTCCACCTCCCCGTCAAAATCGCGGATAAACGAAGTGATCAGGTCGGCTACGTCCTCCACGTCGGACAACTGCACAACCTCGACCGGCGTGTGCATGTATTTCTCCGGGATGGACAGCAGAGCGGTTGCAATGCCGCGCGCGACGATCTGCATCGTCCATGCGTTCGTGCCGGTGTTGCCCTCCATCACCTCGAGCGAATAGCCGATGTCGTTCGCCTTGGCGGTTTTGATAAGCCGCTGGGTCAGTCCGCGGTGCAGGTTGGGGCCCATGCCGATAGCCACGCCGCTGCCCAACTCGAACGTGCCGTCCGAGGGGCCGTCGGGCGTTTTGCCGTGCGTCACATCCACTGCGATCGCGTATTCCGGCTGCACGGCGAATGCGCCGGTCTGCGCGCCGAGTCCCGTGACCTCCTCCTGCGCGCTGATGAGCACCGCCACATTGCATTTCAGCTTTTTCGCCTTTTTGAGCCTCTGCATGGCAAGCAGGATCGTCGCCACGCCCGCGCGGTCGTCCAGGCACTTGCTGCAGTACTGGCCGCCCGCGAGCTTCACCGGCTGCTGCGCGAATACGATCGGCGTGCCGATCTTGATGCGGCTTTTCGCGTCCGTGAGGCCGGTGTCGATCGTCATCTGGTCGATGGGCACGGCCTTGTCCTGCTCGCCGGCTCCCAGCAGGTGCGGCGGCAGGCAGGACACCACGCCGTACAGCGGCTCGTCCGCAAGGATGGTGACCTCGCCCGCGAGCAGCATGCGCGGGTCCACCCCGCCGACCGGCGCAAAGCGCACGAAGCCGCCGTCCAGCACCTCGGTGACGACAAAGCCGATCTGGTCAAGATGTGCATCCAGCAGGATGGTTTTGGCGTTCTTTTTACCACATTTTTTATAGGCGAGCACATTGCTGTTCCGGTCGATTTCGACCGTATCGCAGTATGGGCGGAACAGATCCGCGACCGTTTGCGCTGCCTGCGCTTCAAACCCGCTGACCGCCGGCAGTGCGCACAGCGTCCGCAGGGTTTCTTGTAACTGCAAGGATAATTCCTCCTTTTTCTGTATTATATGGCCTGAGTTTATTATAACCGTTTCCCTGCGCAGATACAATATGAGGATTGCAGGTTCGTATCTTTCCTGTTTGCCGTTTTTCATTTTGTCAAGAAGGCCTTGCAAAGACGATTGCCCTGTTTACTCAGACGTGCTATACCCAAAATGCAGAACTTAACCAATCCGGATGGAGACAGCGCAGGGCTTTGTGCGAACAAAGCGGCTGATCCAAAATACCGTTTCACAGACAAACGATCCGCTTCGATTGACGGCAGCATACAGCAAAGCCCCGGGAAACTTCCTGGGGCTTTCGCCTATGCTTTTCGATTGAACATCAACCCTCGAACGGAACGACATCCTTAACAGCATCCTGCAAGGTGATCTCCGCGTCTGCGTTGTCGATGTCGATCAGGTGATAACGGTCGTTGCCCATGCCCAGCTCTTTCATATAAGTGAGCTGGCGCAGGCCATGACGGGTCTCCATGCGCTCGACCAGCGCGTGACGCTCGTCCTCCTTGAGCGCATAAACCAGATCGACCGACGCCTGATCGATCGCCAGAATATCGCGCGATGCAAGAATGCCGATGTTCGGGGTCACGACCGGCTCCGCGGCCACACCCTCACAGTCGCACGAAACTGACATGTTGCGCAGCACGTTGACAAAGCAGATATGCTCGCCGAAGTGATCGACGACCGCCTTGGCGGATTCGGTCATGCGCTCCATGAGTTCCTCCTCCGCAATGCTCCACATGTTATCCGAGCCGGGCACGGTGTGGATCTCGGCCTTGCCAATTCGGCCGTCCGCGCAGCCGATACCGATATTCTTGTTTGATCCGCCGAAGCCGCCCATCATATGGCCTTTGAAGTGGGTCAATACGAGCAGCGACTCATAATTCAGGATATTCTTGCCCATGTGCATTTCAGTGAACCACTTGCCGCCCTTCACCGGCAGCGCGGCTACGCCATCCTCATCCATGATGTCCACTGGGCAGAACGTCCAGCCGTTGACCTTGAGCGTTTCGCGGTGCTGCTCGGTCGTGTAGCGGTCGCCCTCGTAATAGGTGTTGGTTTCGACAATATTTGCCTCCGGCAGGTCGTTTTTAACCAGAGCTTCCACCCACGGGCGCGGGATAATATTGGGGCCATGCGGCTCGCCGGTATGAAGCTTGATGCCGGTCTTGCCGGTCAAGCTGCCGCTTACACGGCCGAAGATACGGCGCAGTCCTTCCGCCGACAGGTCTCTTGTGAAGTAAACAACGGATTCTTCCCCTGTGCGGTCCGCATAGGGAATGTAAATATTTCCATTGGTGCCTGGAACCGCTTTCTGATTGGACATATGATTTCCTCCTTGTGTGCCGATTATCTGTGTACAATATTTTCTGTTGTATTTATCATACTCCTTGGAGTGCGCTCCAAGTCAATACTATTTTTATTGATCCAACCCCCCAAAATGTTATACCGAGACAGACAAAAGGCTTGCCGCCTGCTATTTGCAGGCAACAAGCCTTTTCCGTTCCTTGGCAATATGTACTCCTATGCAGCTTAAGAGCGTTTCGCTCACCAGACATTCCGCAAGCCGGTCAGCACGTTCTCCCTTGCCTGCGTTACAGCTTCTTGGGCTGGAACTTTCTTGTCTGCGCTTGCAGGCTTCGTACCTGTGAGAAAAGCTCCTCGCTGGCCGCAGCGGCCTCTTCACTGGTCGCAGAGTTATTTTGAACCACCGCTGATATCTGGCTGATGCCATCATTCACCTGAGTGATGGCATTGACCTCATTGTCCACCGCTCCGGTGATCCCATTGATTTCAGAAACCAGTTTTTCCATTAACTCCATCGTTTCATCCAGCGAAGTGGACACCTGATCCACAACCCGATGACCCTTTTGCGCTGAGGCTATGGAGTTTTCAATCAGGCTCTTGGTGGCCTTGGCTGCCTCGTCCGACCGGATGGCCAAGGTGCGCACCTCGTCCGCAACAACGGCAAAGCCCTTTCCGGCATTCCCTGCACGGGCAGCCTCTACCGCCGCGTTCAGCGCCAGAATATTCGTCTGGAAGGCAATGTTTTCAATGGTGGAAATAATCTGTGCAATTTTCTTGGAACCCTCATTGATTTCTTCCATGGCAGACACCATCTCCTGCACATGTTCATGGCTGGCAGAAAGCTGTTCTTCAGCCTGATGGGTCCACTGCCGTGCATCCCCCGCCATTCTGGCGTTTTTCCGCGACGTCTGCAACAGTTCTTCCGTGGTTGCCATCAGTTCTTCCACCGCGCTGGCCTGCTCCGTAGCGCCGCTGGCGATCGTTTGAGCCGTAGCCGCAATCTGCTCCGATTTAGTATAGACCTGCTCCGCCGCCTGATCGATTTCCCGAATGGTCTTGGACACATCGGTAGTGAGGCAGTCAACGGATGTCTCAATGGATCGAAAATCCCCGATAAAACGGGCTTTCGTGTGGACATCAAAATTGCCTTTTGCCAGTTGATCCAGGATCGTATTTAACTCATCCACATAATCATGGATCAGCCTGATAGAATTCTGCAAACTACCGGCCAGATCACCCAGCTCATTTTTTGATTGATAGTCCAGCTTAAAATCCAGAACGCCGTCTTTGAGGCAAGCCGCCCGCTCCGAAATATGCAGGACGGGACGGATGACCTGGCGGATAATGAAGTAAACCAAGCTGAACAGACAAATCAGTGCCAAAACAAAGCATACCAAAGAAACCAACCGCAGGCTGGAAATAGCATCTTCCGTCTCAGCCCTGCTTTCGGTATTCAGTTGCTCACAGTGGACGATCATCTCATCCA
>DXDO01000070.1 GCA_019115425.1 Candidatus Agathobaculum merdigallinarum
TGACCGCTGAGGTCGCTCCCCTGTCCGCGCCGTCCATCGCGTGCGCGCCCGCGGGCAATACGGAAAAGGAAAAGCTGCTGAACCACGCTTCCACGCTCGGCATCTGCCTTGAGCGCGGCTTGGTCGAGCGGTTCGACGGCTCGATCGGCGCGAACTCGGTGTTCATGCCGTTCGGCGGCAAGTACCAGCTCACCCCGGCGCAGGTCATGGCGGCGACCATGCCCGCCCTGAACGGCCAGTGCGAGACTGCGTCCGTGATGGCGTTCGGCTTTGACCCCTATTACACCGAGCAGAACCCCTTCCTCGGCGCTTCTGCTGCGGTGATCGAATCGGTTGCGAAGCTGGTTGCAGCGGGCTGCGACTTTGAGACCGCATATCTCACCTTCCAAGAATACTTCGAGCGGCTGGGCAAGGACCCGAAGCGCTTCGGCAAGCCGCTTTCCGCCCTGCTGGGCGCATACACCGCGCAGGAGGAGCTGTGCCTCGGCGCGATCGGCGGCAAGGACTCCATGAGCGGCTCGTTCGACGATATGGACGTACCGCCGACGCTGGTTTCGTTCGCCATCGCCCCGCAGGATGCCTCCCGCCTGATCTCGCCCGAGTTCAAGGCTGCGGACCATCCGGTTTACTTCTTCGACGCGCCGTACAATCAGGACGGCTCGCCGGATCACCAGACCATGAAGCACATCTGGAACGAGGTCGCAAACCTCATCGCTTCCGGCAAGGCCGTGTCCGCATGGGCGCTGTCGGTTGGCGGCATCGCCGAGGGCGTGTGTAAGATGGCTCTCGGCAACAAGATCGGCTTTGCGTTTGACGAATCCTTCCCTGCCGAGGCGCTCTACCTCAAGAACTTCGGCGGCATCCTGATCGAAGCTGTGGAAGACCTGCCGGCATACTGGCTGGTTGGCCGCACGACCGCGGACGAGGCCATCACGGTCGCGGGCGAGCGCGTTTCGCTCGACGAGCTGACGGGCGCGTTCGAGGGCCGTCTGGAAAGCGTGTTCCCGACCCGTGCGGACGCTGCGGACGAGCACCTGACCAAGGTATCCTACACCGAGCGCAACGGCAAGGCCCCGGCGGTCAAGTCGGCAAAGCCCCTTGCGGTCATTCCGGTCTTCCCGGGCACCAACTGTGAGTACGACACCGCGCGCGCGGTTGAAAACGCAGGCGGCGCAGCGGAGATCATCGTGGTGCGCAACTACTCCGCGGACGCACTCGCCGAGAGCGCAGAGCAGCTCGAGAGCGCCATCCGCCGCGCGCAGATGATGATCCTGCCGGGCGGCTTCTCGGGCGGCGACGAGCCGGACGGCTCGGGCAAATTCATCGCCTCCTTCCTGCGCGGCCCGGGCATCAAGGATGCCATCCACGAGCTGCTCGGCAAGCGCGACGGCCTGATGCTCGGCATCTGCAACGGCTTCCAGGCGCTGATCAAGCTCGGCCTTGTGCCCTACGGCGAGATTCGCGACGAGATGACCGGCGACGACCCGACGCTGACCTTCAACCTGATCGGCCGCCACCAGAGCCGTTATGTGACCACGCGCGTCGCGTCGGTAAAGTCCCCGTGGCTGTCCTCCTGCGAGGTCGGCGACCTGCACTCGATCGCGATCTCGCACGGCGAGGGCCGCTTCGTCGCCCCGCAGAGCGTGATCGACGACCTCGCAAAGAACGGCCAGATCGCGTTCCAGTACACCGACCTTGCGGGCGAGCCGTCGATGGACATTGCGTGGAACCCGAACGGCTCGATGTGCGCGATCGAGGGCATCACCAGCCCGGACGGCCGCGTGCTGGGCAAGATGGGCCACACCGAGCGGTACAGCCCGTTCGTCGGCAAGAATATCTACGGCGAAAAGTACCAGCCGATCTTCGCAAACGGCGTGAAATACTTTAAGTAAAAGCAATGGAAAAGCGCCCCGTATGGGGCGCTTTATTCTCAGAAGGAGTATCATTTATGACCCCCTACGAACACAAAGTCCAATATTACGAAACCGACGGCATGGGCATCGTGCACCACTCGAACTACATCCGCTGGTTCGAGGAGGCGCGCGTCGACCTGCTTGAGCAGCTTGGCTACGGCTATGACCGCATCGAGGCCGAGGGCTTCAGCAGTCCTGTACTTGAAGTTGCATGCAAATATAAGACCATGGCGCGTTTTGGGGATACCGTACTGATCTCTGCGCGGATTATGGATTACAACGGTGTACGCCTGACGCTGCATTATGAGGTGCGCGACGCGCAAACGGAGGACCTTCGCTGCGAGGGCGAAAGCCGTCACTGCTTCATGGGACGCGAAGGCCGCCCTGTATCCCTCAAGCGGAGCTGGCCCGCGCTCGATCAGGCGCTGTCCGCACAGATTCAAGCGGACTGACCGTTTTATATTTTCCTCAGGGCTGTATACGCTCCGTTTCTGCAATCCCCCATTTTTCCAAAGCACGGAGACAGATTTTTCTTTCTCTTCCATTCAATCCCTTGATAAAAAAGACATAATTTGATATGATCGATATAGGGAAGTTTTAGATGCGGGCGGTCTGGACCGTTCGTTTGGAAAGGGGATCTATTTTGAAATGCCGCAGGAGCAACATCGTGCCACCGCCCGTGTGTTGGATATTTTGGAGAAATTGTCCGTAAAACGCGAGGGTCTGACCTTGACCGACCTGTCCCATATGCTGGCCGCACCCAAAAGCAGCCTGTTCCCCATCGTCCATACGCTGGAGGAACGACACTATCTGCATCAGGACGAAGGTTCCGGCCGCTATACCATTGGTTCGGGCTGTTGGATACTGGGCGCCGCCTTTGCCGCGGACGGCGGTCTGGAACCCATCATCGAAATCATGAAAAAAATCGTGGAGCAATGTCAGGAAACCTGTCAGCTGGGGCGACTGGACGGCGGCAATGTGCTGTATATAGAGAAGGAGGACTCCTCCCAAACAATCCGTATGATTTCGCAAGTGGGAAACCGCTTGCCAGCCAACGCCACTGCGATCGGCAAGGCGCTGCTCAGCGGACTGACGGATGATGAGATCCGTTCGCTATATGCTGATGGGCTCCCCCGCCTGACGGAAAACACCGTGACCGAGATGGATACTCTGCTCGCCCAGCTGGCAGAGGTGCGGACCAACGGGATGGCGACCGAGCGCGAGGAATCCACGCCGCAGCTGGCCTGCTGGGCGGTGCCCCTGCGCAGGCAGGACAAGGTCTTTGCCGCGCTCAGTGTATCCGTCCCCCTGTTCCGCTGCAGCCCGGAAAAAAAGGATATGGTATGCCAATGCCTGCGCGAAGCGCAGGCAGAAATCGAGCGGCTGGCTGGGATCTGGGCATTCAGGCTGTGATCCCTGCCGCTGTCTGCAAACAGAATACAAATGGGAACGAGCCGGATCTCCATGCGGAGATCCGGCTCGTTTCGACAAAGAAGGGGGATATCTGCCGTTCCAAAAAGGATCGGCTGGCTAAAAAGAATGAAGATGTGTGCTGTATGATTATGCCTCGTCCGCCAGCTTGCGGTACTTGGCATAGCGCGCCTTTGCGTCTGCAATCGCCTTCTGATAGAGGGCGTCGGCACGCTCTGGGAAGTTGTTCTTGAGCGAAGCGAAGCGGTTTTCGCCCATGAGGTAATCCATCATTTTTTCCGTATCCGGCTCAGGAGAGTCGAGCTGGAAGGGATTCTTACCCTCCGCCGCGCGGCGGGGATCATAACGATACAGGTGCCAGTAGCCGCATTCGACCGCTTTTTTCATCTCGGTCTGCGTGCAGCTCATGCCCGCCTTGATATGCTGCTCGAGACACGGGCAGTATGCGATGATGATGGACGGGCCCGGATAGGCTTCCGCCTCGCGAATGGCTTTCAGCGTCTGCGCCTGATCGTAGCCCATGGCGACCTGCGCCACATAAATATAACCGTAGTTCATGAAGATCGCGCCGAGGTCCTTCTTGGCGATCTGTTTGCCGCCCGCGGCAAACTTCGCGACCGCAGAGGTCGGCGTCGCCTTGGAGGACTGGCCGCCGGTGTTGGAATACACCTCGGTATCCAGAACGAGCAGGTTGACATCACGGTTCTGCGCCAGGACATGGTCGATACCGCCAAAGCCGATATCATACGCCCAGCCGTCGCCGCCGATCGCCCAAATCGACTTTTTGGAGAGGTATTCCTTGTTTTCAAGGATGTACTCAACGTCCGGAGTCTGCTCACACTTCTCCAGCGCCGCAATCAGCGCGTCTGAAACCGCGCGGGACTGCTCACGATCCTCCCAGTTTTCCATGTACGCAGTGACCGCATCGACCGCAACACCCGCGTTTTTCAGGTTTTCCATGCGGATGAGCAGCTCCTTGCGGATCGCATCCTGCGCATGGAAGAAGCCGTAGGCAAACTCCGCGTTGTCCTCAAACAGGGAGTGCTCCCAAGCGGGACCGAAGCCGCGCTCGTCGCGGCAGTACGGCAGGATCGGCGCGCCGCCGCTGTAGGCGGACGAGCAGCCGGCCGCATTGCCGATGTACATATGGTCGCCCACCAGCTGGCTGACCAGCTTGATGTAGGTCGTTTCCGCGCAGCCCGCACAAGCCGCGGAGAACTGGAAGTATGGCTTGGCAAACTGGATGGACTTGACGTTCTTGTCGCTGACCACATCCTTCTTGAGGTAGGATTCGTTCATCGCGACTTCATCGAAGTTCTTCTGTTCTGCCTTCATTTCTTCAAACGGGGTCATAACCAGCGCGCCCTCGACCGGACACGCGGTCAGGCACACGCCGCAGCCCAAGCAGTCATACGGCGATACCTGCATGCGGAAGGAGTAAGCCGGCGCATCCTTGCCCAGCCCCTTGGCCTGCACGGTCTCAAAGGACGCGGGCACAGACTGCTTTTCCTCCTCGGTGAGCAGCACGGGACGGATCGCCGCGTGCGGACAGGCCATGACGCAGCGGTTGCACTGCGCGCATTTTGCGCCGTCCCACTTGGGTACCATAGTCGCAACGCCGCGCTTGGCGTAAGATGATGTGCCGTTTTCCCAGGTGCCGTCCAGCACGCCGTGCTTCTGGAACACGGAAACCGGCAGCTTATCGCCCTGCTGGCGATCCATCGGCAGCACAATATCGCGGACAAAGGGCGTTGCATTGATTTCTGCCGCCGGCGTATCGGCCGCATCTGCCCAGCTCGCCGGAATATCCACCTTGACCGCAGCATTGATACCCTTATCGACCGCCTCATTGTTCATATCGACGATCTTCTGTCCGGCCTTCTTGAAGTAGGAATTATAGTTATTCTTCTTCATGTCCTCGACCGCAACATCCAGCGGGATCACTCTGGTCAGGGCAAAAAAGGCGGCCTGCAGGATGTTGTTGGTGCGCTTGCCGAGACCGATCTCCGCAGCAATCTTCGCCGCATCGATGATATAGAACTGCGCGTGTTTGCGGCACAGGTCGCGCTTCATTTTGGCAGGCAGGCGGGTCTCCAGCTCCTCCACGCTCCACGGACAGTTGAGCAGATAGATCCCGCCCTCCTTGAGGTCGTCCGTAGTGTCATACTTATCCACATAAGTGGATGCATGGACGGCGACAAAGTCCGCCGAGGAGACCAGATAGGTCGAGCGGATCGGATCGTCGCCAAAGCGCAGATGGGACTGGGTCAGGCCGCCGGACTTCATGGAGTCGTAGGAGAAATACGCCTGCGCGTACTTGTCCGCCGTCAGGCCGATGGTGGTGATGGCGTTCTTGTTCGCGCCCACCGTGCCGTCGCCGCCAAGGCCCCAGATCTTGCAGGAGATCTCACCCGGATGCGCCAGCTCGACCTCGGTATAATCCAGAGAGGTATGGGTCACGTCATCGTTGATGCCAATGGTAAAGTTATTCTTCGGCTGTTCCTGACGCAGGTTGTCATAGACCGCGATGAACTGACCGGGCGTGGTGTCCTTGGAGGACAAGCCGTAGCGGCCACCGACGATCTTGATATCCGCGCGACCCGCCTGGTTGAGCGCGGTGCATACGTCGAGGTAAAGCGGCTCGCCGACCGAGCCGGTCTCCTTGGAGCGGTCGAGCACTGCAATCTTTTTGCAGGTCGCGGGGATCGCTTCAGAGAAATGCTTGACCGAGAACGGGCGGTACAGGTGTACCTGTACAAGGCCGACCTTGCGCCCCCGGGCATTGAGGTAATCGATGGTCTCCTTGACCGCTTCGGACGCGGAGCACATCACCACAATGACCTCTTCCGCATCCGGTGCGCCGTAATAATTGAACAGCTTGTAGTTGCGGCCGGTCAGGGCATTGATCTCGTCCATGTAGTGCTGTACGGTGTCGGGCACGGTCGCGCTCTTGACGTTTGCGCCCTCCTTGCACTGGAAGTAGATATCCGGATTGACATTGTTGCCGCGGTTGGTGGGATGCTCCGGATTGAGCGACTGGCGGCGGAACGCCTTGAGGGCATCGTAATCGACCAGACCGCGCAGATCCTCATAATCGAGGGTCTCGATACGCTGCATCTCGTGCGAGGTGCGGAAGCCGTCAAAGCAGTGCATGAAGGCATAGCGCGCGCTGATCGCGGAAAGATGCGCAACCGCGCCCAGATCCATCGCCTCCTGCGGCGATGAGGACATGAGCATGGCGTAGCCCGTCGTGCGGCAGGTCATAAAGTCGGTGTGGTCGCCGAAGATCGAATGGTGGTTGCTCGTCACAACGCGGGAGGCGATGTGCATAACGTTCGGCAAAAACTGTCCGCCCATAGCGTACATCGCCGGGATCATCAGCATCAGGCCCTGGGACGAGGTAAAGGTCGTTGTCAGCGCGCCCGCCTGCAGGGAACCGTGGCAGGTGCCCGCGGCGCCGGCCTCGGACTGCATCTGAATAACGTCCACGGTCGAACCGAACAGGTTTTTCCGGCCCTTTGCCGACCATTCGTCCACCTTCTCCGCCATCGGCGAGGACGGGGTGATCGGATAAATTGCCGCAACCTCGGTAAAGGCATAAGCCACATGGGCCGCGGCGGTATTGCCGTCCATGACGGCATATTTCTTTTTCATGGGGTATTCATCTCCTGTAAAAGATAGGTTGCACCGCGCAGGCGGGTGGCTCACTTTCCCGCCTGTGCCGCACATTCTATAACACTGCCATACGCTTTTCTGCGCGCAGCGGACAGATGCGGCAAGTGCAAAAGCCGCGGCAGCACGAAAATTTCTCTGCTTTGCACTGCCGCAGCTTATTTTCCAATATCCCCTTGCGGATTGGAAATTACACGAAATTACACACGCGGGCAATCGACATCTCGGTATAGCCCAACGATTCCGCCTTGGTCTGCCGTCCGCTGGCTACTTCAGACACCAGCTTGAGCAGATCGTCTCCCATTTCCTGCAGATCGCCGCCGTAGATAAGGGGCGAAGCGTCCACATCAATGTTGTCCTCCATTTTGGCAAAGGTGATCCGGTTGCCGGTAATTTTGATAACCGGTGCGATCGGATTGCCTGTGGGGGTGCCGCGTCCGGTGGAGAACACCACGACCTGCGCGCCGCCGGCAACCATTGCCGCCACGGACGAGGGATCGTTGCCCGGCGTGTCCATAATCACCAGACCGCTCTTGGGCGCGACCTGCTTGGCATAGTCGTACACCTCCATGATCGGGCTGTGACCGCCCTTATGGATGCAGCCGAGCGATTTCTCCTCCAGCGTGGTGATGCCGCCGGCCTTGTTGCCCGGCGCGGGATTTCCCTCACGGATCTCCTCCCCCACCAGCTGGAGCGCCTTTTCATATCGGTGAACGATCTCAAAAATGCGGTCGTGTACCTCCGGTGTTGCAGCGCGGCGGGCCAGAATGTGCTCTGCGCCGATAAACTCAGTGGTCTCAGACAGGATCGACGTGCCGCCCTCCGCTACGATCAGGTCGCTGAGCTGACCGATCAGTACGTTGGCCGCCAGACCGCTGGTCGGGTCGGAGCCGCCGCATTCGGTGCCGATAATCAGCTCGGACAGCGGGAACTCCTCCTTTTGCAGAAGCGACGCCTCCGCCACCATTTCCTTTGCATAGCGGACAGCCATGTCCACCGCCTTAAGCGTACCGCCGGCCTCCTGAATGATAACCTGCTTGATCGGCTTGTTCGTGCGTTCCTGAATCGCTTTTACGACCAGATCCATCTGGCAGTTTTCGCAGCCCAGAGACACGACGACCGTGCCGTATATGTTGGGATTCGCGGCATAGCCCGCCATCACATCCATGGTATACTGCTGGTCGGAAGCCACCTGCGAACAGCCAAGCTGATTATTAAAGGTGACCGAGCCAACCACCTGCTGGGCGATAATACGGGTCGTATCCGAAGCACAGACGCTCGCGGGCAGGATCAGCACCTTGTTGCGGACGCCGACACGGCCGTCCGGCCGTCTGTATCCATAAAAAGTCATTGCTTCTCCTCCTTACGCCTTGTCATCCAGATTTTCCCGACGCCCTTCCACGTTGTGGACATGAACGTGCTCGCCGGCTTTGATGTCACAGGTTGCCACACCGATATGCTCGCCATACTTTACAACCGGCTCGTCCTTTGCAATATCACGGGCCGCCAACTTATGATAGATCGTGATATCCTGCAGAGCGGCAAGGGTTCTTTCCTCATCGCCGCAGAGATAAGTTACCGTGTCCCCCTTACGGATGGGCTCTATGGCAACGACCACATTGTCTTTGCCATCAATAATTATGGCATTGCGCATCATATTTTGCTCCTTTATACGGCATGGAGCCGCGTTTTTTACAGATTAAAGCGGGATCACCAGCGCGCCGATGATCGCCAGCACAAAGATGAACACAGAGGAGATGAAGGAACCCAGCGTGTAGGTCTTGAGACCGCCGGTAACCGTCAGGCCGGACATATTGGTCGCAACCCAGTATCCGGAGTCGTTTACATGGCCGATGGAGTTGCCGCCGGACAGGCAGGCCAGCGCGATCCATACCGGATGGCAGCCGATGGCCGGTGCGATGGTCGCCATGATGCCCATGGAGGTCATGCCGGCAACCGTGCCGGAGCCCTGCGCCACGCGGAAGATCAGGCCGATGAAGTATGCAAGGAACATTGCGGGGATAACCGAGGTCGTGTCCGTACCCAGCAGGCCGACGATCGCGTCGCCAATGCCGGTCGCAGTGATAACCGAAGCGAACGCGCCGCCCGCACCGGTGATCAGAAGAACAACACCCGCGCTCTTGAGCGCTTCACCGGCAGATTCCTCAAAATGGTCGCGGCCGATATAGGGCAGGCTGATCAGATAAGCGCCGAGGGTGCCGAGCAGCATCGCAATCAGCTTGTCGCCGAGGAAGTCGCAGATCATGGGCGCATCCTCAAACAGGGCGCTGCCCAGGGTGCCGAACAGGATGCAGACAACTGGGATGATGATAGGCAGCAGGGAAACAAACAGGCTCGGCTTGCGCTTGTTGGGGTCTTCCGCCTGACGGGCAGCAACCAGCTCGCTGGTAACGTTAGAGCTGTGGTTGACGTCCTTTTCGTCGTTCCAGATGCCGCGGTCGTGGATCTTAATGTAAACAAAGTTGGACAGCATAACCGTGATGAAACCGACGACCAGGCCGACGATCATCATGATGCCCAGGTCGAAGCCGAAAATATCGGCGGCAGCCAGCGGGTTGGGCGTGGGCGGAACTACGCAGTGGGCAGTGGTAGCGCCGATGGTCAGGCAGCCGGTTACGTAGCACATCTTCATATTGATCTTGGAGGCGATGGTAATGCCGATCGGGATCAGGATGATGAAGGTTACGTCAAAGAATACAGGGATGGACAGGATAAAACCTGCAATGCTCAGGCCCCAGACCGCACGCTTTTCCGGAAACGCGGATACCAGTTTATCCGCAATGACCGAAGCGGCGCCGCTGTCGTTCATCAGCTGGCCCAATATCGTGCCGAAGCCGACTGGGAGACCAATGCTGGTCATCATGCTGCCGAAGCCTGATGAAATGGTCGTCGCGGTCGTCATCAGATCCAGACCGCCTGCTACACCCATAAACAGGCAGGCGATTACCATACCGATGGCCGCGTTGAGCTTGAGTACAATGATACAGAATAGGATAATGGCAATTGCAATCACAAGAGCTGCAATCAACATTGCGGGACTTGTCATATCTTTTACTCCTTCCTTTTTACACGGTTCTTTCTTTTTCTATAAAAATACCCCAGACCGACGATTCCCCTGCCCACAGGGCTTCGTCCGCCTCGCGGATATTTCAGAACAGGTTCCCCTCTTCATCAAAGGGCAGATCATATGGCTCCGAGAGAATCTCAATATTGGGATTTGCCTCTGCCTGCGGCAGCAGGCCCTCGGAGATTTCAATATATTCAATGTGCGCGGTGTTGGGGATGCGGATCATCTTCATATTGTCCTGATCCTCCGCATCCGGACAGCAGCACAGCGCCAGTTGTAACGCCTCACGATCATTGTCCATGATCATGGGGATCTTCATCAGATGCAGGAAAGTGTTGGTAACACCGGTGGGATAGGTCATTTCCAGCTTCATTTTGTTGAACAGCCGACGGGTCGTGACCTCCGCCAGACCAACGCCCTGCGCGTTGCCGTGGGTTTCGTCGGTCAGGTCGAGAATGACGACCTTTTCCGCATCAATGCCGCCGGAGCAGTACTTGGGCTGGACAAACCGGCCGGAGATATTCGGGTCCATGCCATCACCCGAAATATTCTTGCCGATTTTGTCCACCACAAGCACGTCGCATTTGTCAAACAGCAGGTGCGCAATGGTCTGATAGGACAGGTCGCGCAGCTTGGGCTCCTCGGTGATGATCTCGTCCGCGGTCAGGCCCTTGATCAGATAGGTTTCGTCATAGGCGTTTTCGATAATTGCAATACCGCCCAGCACAGGGCAGTTTTGGAGAATGGTCAGGCCATACTCCTCAACCAGCTCGTGCATGATGCCCGGGCTTTGATGGTGGATGCTCTCCGCACCATGCTGCTTGCCAAGGCCGATCGCCATCATCTTCATCAATCCGCTCTCATATTTGCCGCGGAACGAAGTATGCGGCTTGATACGATTGAACAGGATGATGCCGTCCGCCTCAGACGCATACTTGTCAATGTATACCGGCTGCTTGCGCACACCGGACAATCCCACCTGCACGGTCTCCATCGAGCTCTTGATGGGGCAGCCCATGTTCTCTTCCGTGATGCCATAGTCGGTCAGGATCTGCGTCTGTCCCTCAGCAGTCGCGCCGCCATGGCTGCCCATTGCCGCTACAATAAACGGCTCCGCCCCCTTGGACTTGACAAAATCCACGATCGCACGCGCCATCAGCGAATAGTGGTTGATGCCGCGGCTGCCGCAGGTAATGGCAATTTTCATGCCAGGCTTGATCTGACCGCCCAGCGCCTCGCGAGCAAGCTCATTTTGAATGGTTTGAGCAATTTCCTCCTCAGGGATGTGGGAACTGTCGAACACCTCGCGGATCTTGACCATCTTCGGTATCGGGACATTTTTGATAAGATCAGTAATGGTTTTCATAGCAAACCTCCTCCCATTATTTTTGAGTTCCCATACTGCGCAGACGGCATGAACCGCAACGGATGGATCATATTTTCCAAGCCGTTTTGGACGTCTGCCCGCTGAATCGAACCGCTTAATTCAGTGGATATCTGTGCGTATTTAAGAACTCAATTTGTATTTAGGAATTACAGTCTAAATTATATCAAATTGTTTATGTTTTGTCAAATCAAAAATAGATAAAATTAACAACAAATGATTAGTTAAAATTCCTCATAGCAAAAAACTCAAAAGTCAGATGATACAAAATAGTGAGAGCTGTTTTGTGCATATTTATTGCTATGAGGAATTTTAACTAATCATTTGTT
>DXDO01000006.1 GCA_019115425.1 Candidatus Agathobaculum merdigallinarum
TACAGCAAAAATTACTTCTATACATATGGGAGGGGAAAGCCGTATCGTTACGGCCCCGTATCAAGGACATGACAGTGCAAATAGAGACAGGGGTAAGATACTGATGACTAAAGGGCAATGTTGCTGCAGCAGCAAAGCCGGAGTCTGAGATTGGCTTGACAATTTTGGAAAGGTGATGTTATATGACCCGATACTTTTACTATCCCATCGAGCAACCCTATACCTTACCTGAAGAAGGAAATGAATACAGCGCGTATGGTATTTGCGTGTTTCATATATTGGGATGTTCTGCCATTCAAATCGCCTCCGTCCCGGATGTATCCTGCGACAGGGAATTTGTTTTCAATCTGGCCTACCGGTGTACAACAAAGCAGCTTTCACCGGTCCATCTGCTTGACGTTATATTGGATACACTGAGCTGATACTGCCAGCCGAGTACCCAGAACGGATGGCCGGCGGCATCGGCCGGTGGCCCGCACCTGTAATGGTATCGTACATCAGACCGCTCTGGCGGGAAACGCACGGACTGAAATACACAGCGTCCGCAGCGCCTCCGCAGCCGGTGAAAAGCATGTTGGAAAATCCATTTCTGCGGTATTGTTCATCGAACCGTTTGGCGCGCTGTAGTCCGCGCCGCAGATCGTGTGATAAATGACTTCCACCCGTATGCGCTGCTGCTTGTCCATGCCGGGCGTGTCGATGCGCTCGCTTGGCGTCATGTCCGAGTTTATGGGGACATAACTTCAATCGTTCCCCTCCTCATCATATCCTGATGGTCGCTGATGGTCGGGATTTTGGATTTTTCTTGCATTTCTGCGGCATTTCGGGTATAATAAGTCCATATTGTGGGAACTTCGTGCGGCGGCGCACGGCATTCCACGGATTCCGCATGCGAAGAATAGCGGACGCGGGCGGCGTGGCCCAGCTGGAAAGGGAGCGAAGCGCTGGCTTCGTTCCTTTTTTTCGTATCTGGGAATACAGCATAAGGGAAGGGGTAAACTTATGGAGGCATTTTCCAATCTGGTCACTGCCATAGATAATTGGATCTGGGGCCTGCCGATGATCGTGCTGCTGCTGGGCACCCATTTGTTCATGACGGTGCGCACCGGCTTTATCCAGCGCAAGACATTCACCGGTATCCGGCTGTCGGTCACCAAGGACCCAGACTCGCCGGGCGACGTCAGCCAGTTTCAGGCGCTGACGACTGCGCTCGCATCCACCATCGGCACGGGCAACATTGTCGGCGTGGGTACGGCGATATTCCTCGGCGGCCCGGGCGCGGTGCTTTGGTGCTGGCTGACCGGTGTGTTCGGCATTGCGACCAAATACGCGGAGAGCCTGATCGCGGTCAAATACCGCGTCAAGACCAAGGACGGCCGCATGCAGGGCGGAGCGATGTACGCGCTCGAGCGCGGCCTGAACATGAAGTGGCTGGGGGTGCTGTTCGCGCTGCTGGCCATGCTGGCCTCGTTCGGCATCGGCTGCGGCACGCAGATCAACGCGATTTCCGAGATCATACAGGGCAACAGCCCGATCTATATCCCGCCGCTGGCAATCGGCATTGTATTTGCCGCGATCACCGCAGTGGTCATCATCGGCGGCATCAAATCAATCGCGACCGTGTGTGAAAAGCTGGTGCCGTTTATGGCGGCGTTCTATGTGCTGGGCTGTCTGGTTATCCTGTGCATCAACTACGATTTCATCATCCCCGCGTTGCAGACGATTTTTACGCTGGCCTTCCAGCCGGGTGCTGTCGCGGGCGGCATGGTCGGCGGCGGCCTGCGCCTTGCGATGCAGTACGGTGTTGCGCGTGGCCTGTTTTCTAACGAATCCGGCATGGGTTCCGCGCCGCTCGTGGCGAGCGCCGCGCAGACTCGCAATCCGGTGCGGCAGGCGTTGGTTTCCGCGACCGGCACCTTCTGGGACACGGTGGTTGTATGCCTGATGACCGGTTTGGTGCTTGTCACCACGATCATGAAAAACCCCAATATCAACATGGACATGATCGAGGACGGCAGCCAGATGACGACCGCCGCGTTTTCGCAGATTCCGGTGCTGGGGCCAATGATTCTGGTGGTCGGCATCATCACATTCGCTTATTCCACCATCCTCGGCTGGTCGTATTACGGCGAGCGCTGCTGCGAATACCTGTTCGGCAAAAGAGGCATGCTGCCGTATAAGATTTTGTTCATCGCCGTGATTGTGATCGGGCCGGTGCTGTCGCTCGATCTGGTCTGGACGATCGCGAATATCCTCAATGCGCTCATGGCGGTGCCCAACCTGATCGCGGTACTGCTGCTGTCCGGCGTGATCGCGCGGGAGACCCGCCACTACCTGAAAAACCTCGACGAAATCGATGCAACCGAGATCCCTGTTGTGGACAAGTAAAAAGATCTCGAAAAGCCGCCTGCATCAGCAGGCGGCTTTTGCTTTGTACATGCGGGATCATTCCGGCGCCGTGTCGGAGAAAGTGACCGTGTAGGCTTCGGTGAACAGGTCTCCTTCGAAGCGGGAAGGATCGATAAAATCCCGCGCCGCGTCATAGACATACAGCTCGCTTTTGTCGCGGAAGGTGCGGACAAGAAGCGGGATCTCCTCGCCGTACACGATGGGCACGGCTTCCAGCTGCGCGCCGACGCCGATCGCCGTGGGGGCGGTGGCCACGCTCTCGGGCAGGTCGGGCGCATGGGAAACATCGCCGAGACCGTCTGCGCTGAACTGGAGTGTATAGCCGCTGTCAGCCTTGCCTGTTAGGGCGAAACGTCCGTCCGGCGCAAGCGGCGTGTCGCTGTAGGTTTGATAAAAACCGCTGTCAGCAGGTTCCCA
>DXDO01000071.1 GCA_019115425.1 Candidatus Agathobaculum merdigallinarum
GTGCTCCATGCCGCCGTTGTACCAATCCACCGGCGACCAGTATTCAAGCGCTTCCTTGGAGGCGAGCGCCTTGTCGTTATGCGGGTCCATGTAGCGCAGGAAGTACCAGGACGATCCCGCCCACTGGGGCATGGTATCCGTCTCGCGTTTGGCCGGACCGCCGCAGCACGGGCAGGTGGTGTTGACCCAGTCGGTCATCTTGGCGAGCGGAGATTCGCCGTTTTCGGTCGGCTCATAGCTCTCTACATCCGGCAGGGTCAGCGGCAGCTGGTCCTCCGGCAGCGGCACCCAGCCGCACTTTTCACACTGCACGATCGGGATCGGCTCGCCCCAGTAGCGCTGACGGGAGAACACCCAGTCGCGCAGCTTGTACTGTACCTTGGCGCGGCCGATGCCCTGCTCCTCCAGCCATGCGATCATCGCTGGGATCGCATCCTTGACCGTCTTGCCGTTGAGGAAATCCGAATTGACTAGGATGCCGGTCTCGTCCTTGGCGGTGAAGGCCGCCTGCTGCACATCCTCGCCGCCCGAAACGACCTCGATGATCTCGCAGCCGAACTTCTTGGCGAACGCCCAGTCGCGGTCGTCATGCGCCGGCACGGCCATGATCGCGCCCGTGCCGTAGCCCATCAGGACATAGTCGGACACGAAGATCGGGATCTGCTTGCCGTTCACCGGATTGATGGCACAAACGCCGTCGAGCTTTACGCCGGTCTTGTCCTTGTTGAGTTCGGTGCGCTCAAAGTCGGACTTGCGTGCAGCCTCTTCACGGTAGGCGCGCACCGCGTCGATGTTCGCAAGCCCCGCCGCCCACTTTTCGATCGCCGGATGCTCGGGCGAGATGACCATATAAGTCGCGCCGAACAGGGTGTCCGGACGGGTGGTGTAAACGGTCAGGGTATCGCCCTCGGTGGTCTTGAAGTCCACCTCCGCGCCGGTCGAACGGCCGATCCAGTTGCGCTGCTGCACCTTGACGCGCTCGATGAAATCCACATCGTCCAGATCGTCGATCAGACGCTGCGCATACTTGGTGATGGCGAGCATCCACTGGCTCTTGGTCTTGTGCACGACCTCACTGCCGCAGCGCTCGCACACGCCGTTGACAACCTCTTCGTTGGCCAGCACGCACTTGCAGGAGGTACACCAGTTGACGTTCATCTCCTTCTTGTAGGCCAGGCCCTTCTTGAAGAGCTGGAGGAAGATCCACTGGGTCCACTTGTAGTAGTTCGGGTCGGTGGTGTTGATCTCGCGCGACCAGTCGAACGACAGACCGAGCGCCTTGAGCTGGCTCTTGAAGCGCGCGATGTTCTTTTTGGTCACCTCGGCCGGATGGACATGGTTCTTGATGGCGTAGTTCTCAGTCGGCAGACCGAACGCGTCCCAGCCCATCGGATAAAGCACGTTGTAGCCCTGCATACGCTTTTTGCGCGCCACGATATCGAGCGCGGTGTAGGAGCGCGGGTGGCCCACATGCAGGCCCTGGCCGGACGGATACGGAAACTCGACGAGTGCGTAGAATTTCTCCTTATCGCTGCCGTTCTCGGCCTCAAAGCAGCGCTTTTCGTCCCAGATATCCTGCCATTTTTTCTCTATTTGTCTATGATCGTACTTCAACGGAATTTCCCCCTAAAGTGAATGGTTTATTTCAGGCGCGGCAACGCGGCGGACGCGCTTCTGCGCCCGCCGCATCCCGTTATTTATTCATCCGCAATGCCCAGTTCCGCGAGCGGCACCGGTGTGCCGTCCTTCCACAGGTTCTCCAGATTGTAGAACTTGCGCGCTTCCGGCATGAACACATGCAGCACAACGCAGCCGTAGTCCAGCAGCATCCACTGCGCGGATTCGTAGCCCTCGGTGTGGTGCACCACGGTTTCATGGTCGTATTTCAGCCGCCACTCGACGTTGTCGGCCAGCGACTTGACCTGCGTGGTCGAGGTCGCCGAGCAGATGACAAAGTATTCGGTCAGCTCGGTCAGGCGCTCAACCTGCAAAACCTGGATATCCTGCGCTTTTTTCTCAAGCAGCGCTTCGCAGATCGCTTTTACAGTCTGTTTCTCAGTCAATTCACAAACTCCTTTTCAACATCCTTATGCTTCCGGATCGACCGGCACATCCCCGCCGCCGGTCTCTCCGCCGCCTGTGCCCGGATCGGTCGTGCCGCCGCCTGTTTCACCGCCGCCCGTACCCGGGTCAGTTGTGCCGCCGCCGGTTTCACCGCCGCCCGTGCCCGGATCGGTCGTGCCGCCGCCGGTCTCTCCGCCGCCTGTGCCCGGATCGGTCGTGCCGCCGCCGGTTTCACCGCCGCCCGTGCCCGGGTCGGTCGTTCCGCCGCCGGTTTCACCGCCGCCTGTGCCGGAACTGCCCGTTCCGCCGTCGGTCTCCGGATCGGTCCAGCCGCCGGAGGGCGTGTCCGTTCCGGTATCCGATTCCGTATCGTCCTCCGAGGTATCACCCCAGACGTAATTTTCCTCCGGATCGCTTGAGGTATAGTCGCCGCCGCCCGAGTAGCTCTCCGGACCGCCTACCATATCAAGCGTCGTAATCTCCTCTTCATAGGGATTAAAATACTGATTGACCAGATCCAGCGTCTCCTGATAATACGGGAAGAAGAACGAGAACGCAGTGGATGTGCCGGCTGTGCTCATCGCGCCATAGCCCGGCAGGGTGAAAAAGCGGATACTGCCGTTATTAATTTGCAGCGCCTGCATGCCCATCCAGAGCAGCTCGCCCGCTGTCAGGTCGGTTTTGACATTTTTGAACACCGCATCCGCGATGGCTGGGATCTTTGTGATATTGGAGATCTGCAATACCTGCCTTGCCAGTTCCTTGAGGAAATCCTGCTGCGTCGCCACGCGGCCCTCGTCGCCGTTCGGATACTGCATCGAATAATCGTTGTTGTGGCGCCAGCGCAGGAAGTGCACAACCTGCTCGCCGGTCAGATGCTGCATGCCCGCATACAGGTCGATATGCAGATCCTGCGAGGGATCGTCATACTGCATCCGGAACGGAATTTCGTAATCCACACCGCCGATCGCATCCACAATCGCTGCAATGCCGTCAAAGTTAACAATAACGTATTTATCCGGCTGAAAGCCCATCAGGCGTTCAATCTCGCGTTTGGTCTGGTCGATGCCGCCCATCGCATACGCTGCGTTGATCTTGCGGCTCGCGCCGCTGGCATTGTTGTTGCACATGGTGTCGCGCGGGATGTTCATCACGTTAATGGTCTTTTGCTTGGTATCCATGGTCGCGACCATCAGTGCGTCGGTTCTCGTTTCGTCCTCATCCACCGCGCCGATCACAAAGGTGAACACATCGTCGATTCTCGTACCCGAGTTGAGCAGGCTGTCGACGTTGATCTTATCGCCGTTTTCCTTATCCTTGATCGTCGGGTTGTTTGTGTGCTGCGGCGGGCGGATGAACATTACAGCCGCAGCCGCCACACCGACAATCAGCGCCAGTACAACGACCACAGAAATAATGATCCGCCGGCGCTTCTGTGCCTTGGTCAGTGTTTTTTTGACCTTGCCGCCCTTTTTCCCTGCGGGCTTGGGCGCGGTCTTTACCGCGTTCACCCGCTGCGGGGCGGCGGGCGCCGCCTTGGGTTTCGCCGTCCTGCTTTGACTTGCGTAGCCCGCCCTGCTTTGACTTGCGCGGCCCGATGGTTTATTGTTATGTCCGCCGCTGCCTCCAAAAAGTTTCAAACGATTTCTGCCTCCAGTATTCATTCATCCCGCCAGCGGATACCCTGCCGTATCATATCGTTATATGCGGCAATGGTATCGCTGTGTATCAGCTTGCCACGCGCGACCAGCTCGGTCAGCGTCTGGTCGTAGCAGTAGAGCAGCGCGCGGTCGATGCTGACCTTTGCCAGCTCGCGCGCCTTTTCCACGCCCGGAAAATCGCGTGTTTCCTCGATGTAATCCGCCAGGTAAAGAATTTTGTCCAGTGTCGTCATGCCGTGCCTGCCGGTCGTATGGCAGGCGATCGCCGCACAGAGATCCTCGGGCATCCCGTATTCCGCCCGCGCGATTGCCGCCGCGGTTTTCCCATGCAGCATTTTCGGCTCGCTTTTTTCAACGGCACAGGGTATTATACCGTATTTCTCACATAAATTCAACTGTTCCTGCGGAGAAAGATGCTTGGTTATGTCATGTAATATTGCGGCGGCGGCGGCTTTTTCCGGGTCTCCGCCGTAGCGTTCGGCCAGCCATATGGCTGCTCTTTCCACTCCCAGAGAATGCTGGTAGCGGTATCCCTTCAACCTCGACAGGATGCCTTTCCTCATTTCATCATTGCACAACATAACCTTGACCCGCCTTTCTTTTTTATATCGATGTTTGTATTGTCAATACCCGTACAGGTGATTTCGCTCGATATAATCCGCGACCGCGGGCGCGGTGCAGCGGCGCAGCGCGCCGCCCTGCCGCAGCTCGGTCGATGAAATGGTCAGGCTGTCGCCCCGCACCAATTCGATTCCCGCGTGCATTGTTTTCCGGAGCAGCGCCGCCTTTTCGGTGATCGCCGCCCAGTCCTCATCCTCGCGCGCGCATACCGCCAGCGTACACAAACGCGCGATCTCGTCCGGCGCGCGCCAGATGCGGTCGAACGAGAGCAGCATATCCGTTCCGACGATCAGAAACAGGTCGTCCTCCCCCCGTGCATGCAGCGCGCGCAGCGTATCGACTGTATAGCTTGCGCCGCCGCGCTCGACCTCGATCGTGTCCAGCCGCGCCCAAGGGGCGTCCGCAGTGAGAAGGCGCACCATTTCGCAGCGGTCCTCCACGGTGGCGGTGTTCTGGGGCAGCGCCTTATGCGGGGGGATATTGGTCGGGATAAACAGCACCTGATCCAATCCAAGCGCATCCTTTGCCAGACGCGCAGCGTGCAGGTGCCCCAGATGCGGCGGGTTGAACGTGCCGCCCAGTATCCCCGTTCTCATTTGACGAGCACGATCCTGCGTTTATCCTTGTCCCGCGCCTGACGGTACAGGACGAACTTGGAGCCGATGCACTGTACGGCTTCCGCTCCGGTCGCCTCGCACAGCGTCTCAGACACGGTGCGCGGGGTGAGCATGGCGCTCTCGAGCACCTTGCCCTTGACCAGCTCATGCGCTTCGAGCAGCTGATCGAGCTGCCGCTCGACCGCGTCGGTCACGCCTTCCTTGCCGATGATCAGCGTATCGGCCAGTGGATTTGCCAAAGCGCGCAGTTGAGCGCGCTGTTTGGTTGTCAGCATAAAATGGATTCTCCTTGTTGATTTTTGATATACATTTCGCGCTTCACAGCCGCTTCTCCAGTTCCTCCCGCAGTTTCCGCAGCGCGCGCCCGCGGTGGGAGATCCGGTTTTTGGTTTCCGGCGGCAGCTCGCCGAACGTGCAGCCATGCTCCGGCACATAAAACAGCGGGTCGTAGCCGAAGCCGCCTTCGCCGTGGCTTTCGCGGAGCAGTTCGCCCTCGCATTCGCCGCGCACGGACAGCACGCCGCCGTCCGGCAGCACGCACGCGATTGCGCACACGAACCGGCAGGCGCGGTCGTCCTGATCCGCCATATTCTTTAATAATAACGTATTTCGGTCCTGATCGGTTCCCTCACAGTAGCGTGCGGAAAAAATTCCCGGCGCGCCGCCCAGCGCGTCCACGCACAGGCCGCTGTCGTCCGCGATGGCGGGCAGGCCAGTGAAGTCCGCCGCACTCTTCGCTTTGATCGCGGCGTTTTCCTCAAATGTCGCGCCGTTTTCCTCGGGCTCGGGCGCGTTTTCCGGCAGCGGAACGACTTCGATATCCAGTCCGCTCAGGATGGCCGCCATTTCCGCCATCTTCTTTTTGTTGTGGGAGGCGAGTACGAATTGCATTACAGGCTCTCCCCCATCACCTTGCTCTGCGCCTTACACAGGCGCGCGCAGCCGCGTTTGCCGAGACCGAGCAGCTTTTTCAGTTCGGTATCCGAGAACGGACGGCCCTCGCCCGTGCCCTGCACCTCGATAAACTGCCCCGCCGAGGTCATGACGACATTGCAGTCCACGATCGCGTGGCTGTCCTCGGCGTAGTTCAGGTCGAGCACAGCTTCGTCCTCAAAAATGCCGACCGACACCGCCGCCACCTGCGCGGTGAGCGGCATGGTTTCGATCCCGCCTTCGTCCAGCAGCTTTTTGCACGCGAGCCACAGCGCGACGAACCCGCCCGTGATGGACGCGCAGCGCGTGCCGCCGTCTGCCTGGATAACGTCGCAGTCGATCGTGATCTGGCGCTCGCCGAGCGCCGCGCGGTCAACAACCGCACGTAAGGACCGGCCGATCAGCCGCTGGATCTCGCTCGAGCGGCCGTCCAGCTTGAGGCTCTTGATATCGCGCTTTTTGCGCGTATTTGTCGCACGCGGGAGCATGGCGTATTCCGCCGTCACCCAGCCAAGGCCCTTGCCCTCGAGGAAGGGCGGCACCTTATCCTCAACCGAAGCCGTGCAGATCACCTTGGTGTTGCCCATCTCAACCAGCACCGAGCCTTCGGCGTACATGGTATAGTTTGTCGTAATTTTCACCGGACGCATCGCGCTGGGTGTTCTTCCGTCAGGTCTTTGCATCATTCGTTTCCTCCTTCTGCGGGCAGCAGCGCTTCGAGGAAGAACGCGCGGTCGAAATCGATCAGATCGTCGATGCCCTCGCCCACGCCGACCAGCTTGACCGGTACGCCAAGGCCCGCCGAAATCGCGATGACGATGCCGCCCTTGGCCGTGCCGTCCAGCTTGGTCAGGATGATGCCGGTCAGCGATGCGGCCTTGTTGAATTCCTCCGCCTGATGCACGGCGTTCTGGCCGGTGGTCGCATCCAGCACGAGCAGGGTCTCGCGCGACGCGTCCGGCAGCTCGCGGGTGATGACGCGGTCGATCTTGGCCAGCTCGTTCATCAGATTGGCCTTGTTGTGCAGGCGGCCCGCGGTGTCCACGATGATGATATCGCTGCCGCGCGCCTTGGCCGCAGAGATCGAGTCGAACACCACTGCCGCGGGGTCTGCGCCCTCGCCGTGGCGCACGATGTCCGCGCCCGCGCGCTTAGCCCAGATTTCGAGCTGGTCGGCCGCCGCCGCGCGGAAGGTGTCCGCCGCACTCAGCATGACCTTTTTGCCCTCTCTGACATACCGCGCGGCCAGCTTGCCGATCGACGTGGTCTTGCCCACGCCGTTGACGCCGATCACCAGAATGACCGCGGGTTTGCCCGAAACGTTAAGCGGCTGATTGTCCAGCATATTGTCCGTCAGCACTTCCTTGAGCAGCGCGCGCAGTTCGGGCGCGGTCGTGATCTTCTGCAGCTTTGCGCGCTTTTCCACCTCGGCGACGATCTTCGCAGAGGTCTCCGCGCCCACGTCGGACAGGATGAGCGCCTCCTCGAGCTCCTCGAGCAGGTCCGCGTCGATCTTGACGAACGCCGCGAACACATTGTCCAGCGAACGGTTCACCGCGTCGCTGGTTTTCTGTAAACCCTGTTTGATTTTATCAAATAATCCCATTTTACTCTCCTGATTGTAGTTTTATCAAACCGCCGTTATTCAGATGATCATGCCGGCCAGTGTCACAATGCTGACGCACACCATGAGCAGGGAAAAGCCGGCGGCAAGGCCCCATGCGATCAAGCTGTTTTTCCGCTGTGCCTGCGCGGTGTCTGTCGGCTGGCGCACCACACGGCGAAGCAGCCCTGTCAATGTCCCTACGAACACAAACGGCCAGACAAACCAGGTGGGTGAACAGATGCTGATCAGCGCCAATAGTATGGTTCGCAACAGAAACGCCTCCCCTTTCCCGTTCCGGAGTGTGGATCGCTGCGCGCGCGGCTTAATAAATGACCAGCGACACCGCTGTACAGAACATAACCAGCAAGGATGCCCCTGCGAGGACCTCACAGTACAACGCCTTCTTTTTCCGCTGTTCCTGTGTGACCGCATCTTCCTCATCCTGCGGACGCATATAGAAGATCGTGCGCTTCAAGCCAAAAACGAACGCAAACGGCCAGATAAACCATGAGACCATTCCGATCGCTCCCAAAACCTGAAAAAACAGATCAAACAGCATCTCTATCCCTCCCGACGGCTCAAGTCGGCATGGTAAAGTAATACGAAAGCGGCGCGCCGCCGTTAATCACGGCAACGCAGAGGAACAGCAGCGCGCACGCTGCCAGCAGCCCCCACAGCCACATGGCACGGAGCCTGTCTGCCCGCAGGGCAAGCTGCGCCTTGAGCATGGCAAAAACCAGCACGAACGGCCAGATCCACTGGATATAGCCGCCGATCCATGCGATCCCAAACCAAATGTCGCTCATAAAGCATCCTCCTTTTACCTGATCGCGCTCCCCAGCTGCTTCTCCGCCTCCGCGAGGTTGAGCATGAGCATTTTGGACACGCCCTGCTCCTGCATGGTCACGCCGTAGAGCATGTCGGCCTCCTCCATGGTGCCGCGGCGGTGCGTGATGACGATAAACTGCGTCGAGTCGGTCAGCCGCCGGATGTACTGCGCAAACCGCGCGACATTCACATCGTCAAGCGCGGCCTCGATCTCGTCGAGCACGCAGAACGGCGTGGGCCGCAGCTTGAGGATCGCAAAATACAGCGCGATCGCGACAAACGCTTTTTCACCGCCCGAAAGCAGCGTCAGCGTTTTGACCGCCTTGCCCGGCGGCGAAACGCGGATGTCGATGCCGCAGTTTAAGATATCCGAGGTATCTGCCAGCGACAGCTCAGCGTGTCCCCCGCCGAAAATCTCGCGGAAGGTCTGCCCGAAATAGGCGTTGAGCTTGGCAAACTCGGAGGCAAAGATCTCCTTCATGTTGACTGTCAGCTGCTCGATGACCTTGTAAAGTTCTCTCTGCGCCTTTTCCAGATCGTCCTTCTGCTCGCCCATGAAAGTATACCGCTCAAGCACCTGCTGATATTCCTCGACCGCATCCAGATTGACGTTGCCGAGCGCGCGCATCTGCCCGCGCAGGCTTTTCGCCTGCTCTTTCGCGGCAGGCACATCGTTCAGCGGCTTTGCCACCTCGGCCGCGGGCGTGGGCGTCAGTTCATAGTTTTCCCACATTTTATCCAGAATCTGCGCTTCCTCGCCGGCCAGCTGGCCCGCTCTGTTTTCCAGCCGCGCGGATTCGCGTTCGAGATTTAATATTTCGTCGTTTTTGCCCTGCGCTTCCCGATCCACCTTGGCGCGCTCACCCTCGACCCGCTCGCGCTGCTGTATCCTCGCGGCGATCTGCTCGTTCAGGCGGGCGGTCACCGCGCCGGTGTCCTCTCTGGATGCTTCGGCGTGTGCCAGTTCCTCGGTCAGCCGCACAACCTCGGCTTCAAAGCCCGCGACGGCATCCGCCGCGCCGGACGCACCTTCGTCCAGTTCGGTCTTGAGCCGCTCCAGATCGGCCAGCGCACGCGATTCACTCGCGGCTTCCGAGCGGTTTTCCGCCAGCTCAGTCTGCACGGACGCGGCCTGCGCCGTGTTTTCTGCGGCTTGCACGCCCAGTCCGTCAAGCGCTGCGCGACAGGCTTCGACCTGCTCTTCCGCGGCCTCATATGCCTGCTGTGTCTCTGCTTCGCGCGCTTTGCAAAGGGAAATGGTGTCTGCATACTGCTGTTTCGCCGCCGCGAGATTATCCCGCTCCAGCACCAGACCGTCGTACTGGTGCTGCAAGCTATCGAGCAGCGCCCCGTGCTGGGACACCGATGCGCGCAATCCAGCTTCATCCTGCTCGGCGCGGATCCGCTCGGCCTCGATGGCCTTGAGATCGTAATCCAGCGCGGCGAACTCTTCCTTCGCTTGATGTAACGCCCGCTCGGCTTCCGCCCTGCGTGTTTCCAGCGTTTTCACCTGCTCTTGCGCGGCTCTGAGCTTGCCTGCGCGGGCGAGCGCGCCCGTGCCGCGCGAAACCGAGCCGCCCGTCATCGCACCGCCGGCCTGTAGGATCTGTCCGTCCAGCGTTACAATGCGGAAGCGATGGCCGTATGCCCTTGCCAGCGCCAGCGCGGTATCCATATTTTCCGAAACGACCGTGCGCGCAAGCAGGTTCTGCACAATGGCCGTATAGCGTTTATCAAAGGTTACCAGCCGGTCGGCGGTACCGAAGCAGCCCTTCTGCGTCTCGATCCCATTTTCCCGCAGCAAATTCGGGCGGATCGTATCGATCGGCAAAAAGGTCGCGCGGCCGCCGTCCGTTCGCTTGAGATATTCAATGCAGCGCTTGCCGTCCGCCGCCGTATCCACCACGATGGAGGACGCGGACGCACCGAGCGCAGTATCGATCGCTGTGACAAACCGATCCTCGGTCGTGATCAGCGAGGAGACCGGCCCATGCACGCCGCGCATGGTGCCGCGCTCAACCGCCTGCATGATCGACTTGACCGAGCGTGAAAAGCCCTCGTAGTCGCGCTGCATGTCGGACAGCATCCGCACACGGTTTTGCGCATCGGTGAGCGCAGCAGTTTCCTTCGCCAGCTCGTTTTGCAGGGTCTCGGCCTTTTTGCGGCGGCTGTCCGCCTTGAGCGCCACGCCCTGTGCCTTGTTCTTCGCACCCGCGAGCGTGTCCAGACAGCCGCGCATGCGCGCTTCCAGCTCGTCATGCGCCTGCTTTTCGGCTTCCAGCCGTCTGCCCGCGGTCTCGATATCGGATTCGATGGAGCCGCGCCGCCCATCCATGCTGGAAAGGCCGGTCTCGGCCGCTGTACGGTCCAGCGCGAGCGCATGCAGCTCGTTCTGCCGCGCCATGCGCTCCCGCTCGGCCTGCGCAAGGTCACGCTCCGCCTGTTCGCGCCGCGCAGACTGTGTTTCCGCCTGCCGCGTCAGATCGGCCAGCCGCGCGGAAAGCCCTGCGTGCTGTGTATTCAGCAATTCAATCCGCGACCGCCGCTCTGCAAGCTGCGCGCCCAGATTCTGCGCCTGCTCGGCGCGCTGGGCACTCTCGCGGAGCGCGCGGTCGATATTATCCCTGTTGTTCTGAATATTCGCCTTCAAAACCGCCGCGCGGCTCGCCTGCTCGGCGGCGCGCTGCTCGGTCTCGCGCAGCTGCTGCCGCAGGCGGTCGGCCTCGCGGTCAATGTTCCGCATCGTTTCAGACAGCTGCTCCGACTGCGCGTAAAGCGTCTCCTGCGTCCGGCGCGCGGCGGCCAGCTGGTCTGCGCAGGCCGCGCTGTCCTGCTCAAGTTTCGCGCTGTCCGCCTTGATGCGGTCGAGCGAAAGAAGCCAGAGCGAAATCTCCAGCACCCGCAGCTCGTCGCGCAGCAGCAAAAACTGCCTAGCCTTTTCCGCCTGCTTTTCGAGCGGCCCGATCTGCCGCTCCAGCTCATCGTACAGATCGCGGATGCGGGTCAAGTTGTCCTCGGTGGCGGCGAGCTTGCGCTCGGCCTCCTCCTTGCGGTAGCGGAACTTGGTGATGCCGGCGGCTTCTTCGAAGATCTCGCGCCGGTCCTCACTCTTGAGCGACAGGATCTCGTCAATGCGGCCCTGCCCAATGATCGAATAGCCGTCGCGGCCCAGACCCGTATCCATGAACAGCTCATGGATATCGCGCAGGCGGCAGTGTTTCTTATTGAGAAAATACTCGCTCTCGCCCGAGCGGTAGTAGCGGCGGGTCACCATGATCTCGGTAAACTCCGAGCGGAACACGCCCTCGGAATTGTCCAGAATCAGCGAGACCTCGGCAAAGCCGACCGGTCCGCGTCTGGCAGTGCCGCCGAAAATGACGTCCTCCATCTTGGCGCCGCGCAGAGAACGCGAGGACTGCTCGCCCAGCACCCAGCGGATAGCGTCCGATATATTGGATTTGCCCGAACCGTTCGGCCCGACGATCGCCGTCACGCCGCCGAGGAACTTGATCTCGGTCTTGTCCGGGAATGACTTGAAGCCCTGTAAGATCAGGCTCTTGAGAACCATGTAACACCTCTAACGTATATATGGTATTATTTTACCACTGTACCATCTCTTTTTCAATCCGCAAACCCAGAATTTACAGCCTGTCCACAAATCCGATCCATCGTGCTATAATGGATGCAGCAAACGCTATGTGTCAGGAGGAAGTTCAGATGGAACAGCGCGAGCGGATCATCCGGCGGTGGTTTGAGATGTGGCTGCGGGCCGAGGACTGCGGCATCCGCGATATTTTTGCGCCAGACTGCGTGTACACGGAAAGCTGGGGGCCGGAATACCACGGCGCCGCGCAGGTCAAGCACTGGTTTGACGAATGGAACACGCGCGGGCGCGTGCTTGTCTGGGACATCAAGCAGTTTTTCCACCAGAACGACCGGACCGCAGTCGAGTGGTATTTCAAAAACCGGATGCAGGACGGCCGCGTGGAGGAATTCGACGGCATTTCGCTCGTCCGCTGGACGGCGGACGACAAAATCGCCTCCCTCAAGGAGTTCGGCTGCAATATCCATACCTATGACCCCTATGCGGACGGCCCCGTCCCCCGCTTCCGGGACGAAAACGCGGGCTGGTTTTGATTTGCCGCATAAAAATCCCTCGGGAGACTCCCGAGGGATTTTTCTTCACTCTACGCCCATGATTTTGAGCGCCTGCTTGGCCGCCATCTGCTCGGCTTCCTTTTTGCTCCGGCCGGTGCCGGACGCAAATACGTTGGAATTCAGCAGCAGCTCCATGGTGAAACGCTTGTCGTGGTCCGGACCGGACTGCCCGGCGAGCCGGTACGCCAGCGTCTCCTGCTTGTTTTTCTGCACGATCTCCTGCAGCATGGTCTTGTAGTCCTTGAACGCGCCGCCCGCGATCGCAACGTCCACCTTATGCGGGATGAAGCGCAGCACGAACGCGCGCGCGGGTTCGATGCCGCCGTCCAGATAGATCGCGCCGAGCAGCGCCTCGGTCGCATCCGCCAGAATGGACGGACGCTCGCGCCCGCCGCCGGTCTCCTCGCCGTGGCCGAGCCGGATCTCCCGCGGGATGCCGAGTTCCCTCGCGATCTCGCACAGCGCGCCCTCGCACACCACCGCCGCGCGCAGCTTGGTCAGCTCGCCCTCGGGCAGCTCGGGATAGTGCGTGAACAGGTAATCCGCCGTGACAAAGCCCAGTACGGAATCGCCAAGGAACTCCAGCCGCTCGTTGTGGTGCAGGTGGTTTCCGCGGTGCTCGTTGGCATAGGACGAGTGGGTCATCGCGGTCTGGTACAGCGTCTTGTCCTTAAACTGATAGTCGATGTTCAGCATGTGTGGGTTTCACCTCATCTTCTGGGGTCGGACATAGCCGCGGCCCCTGCCGCGGTATGCCCTGCGGGAACAAGCGCGCACCGCGCGTCTCATTCCTCGATCGTCATGTATTTTATGTTCTCCGAAACCGCCTGGATCATACCCGATTTCGTGTAGGCGATCGCCTGACGCACCGCGTTCATCACCGCAATTTCATTCGACGAGCCATGCGCCTTGATGACCGGCTTTGCAATGCCGAGGAAGGGCGCGCCGCCGATCTTGTCCTGGTTGAACAGGTCGCGGAACTCGTCCATGCCCTTTTTGCATGCGAGATAGCTCAGCTTGGTCGCCGTATTGCGCATGAACACATCCTTGATCGCGCCCGCCATGAACTTGGCCACACCCTCGATGGTCTTGAGCATCACGTTGCCCGAGTAGCCGTCGCACACCGCGATATCGCACGCGCCAAGCGGCACCATGCTGCCCTCGACGTTGCCGACAAAGTTGAGGCGGCCTTCGTCGCCCGCCTTCTTGAGCAGCGCATACGCTTCCTTACGCAGCGGGTCGCCCTTGGTGTCCTCGGTGCCGTTGTTGACCAGACCGACGCGCGGGTTTTTGATGCCGTTGATCTTCTCTGCGTACAGCGAGCCGAGGAAGGCGAACTGCAGCAGCATCTCAGCCGTGCATTCGGTGTTCGCACCCGCGTCGCACAGCATGACCTGCCCGCTCTTGCAGGGCATAACGGGTGCGAGCGCGCCGCGGCGGATGCCCTTGATGCGGCCGCCGTACAGCGTCGCGCCGGTGAGCAGCGCGCCGGTGTTGCCCGCGGACACGAGCGCGTCGCCCTCGCCCGACTTGAGCAGCTTGAACGCCACCGCCATGGAGGAGTCCGGTTTGTGGCGCAGCACGGTCGCGGGGTCGTCGTGCATGTCCACCAGATCGGACGCGGGCATAATGGTCACGCCCGGCGTATGCTCCATGCCCTTATCCTTGAGCACCGCCGCAACCTTATCCGGGTCGCCGACGAGCAGCACCTGCTCGCCGTATTCCTTCGCTGCCAGCGCGCCGCCCCAGACGGCGGACTCCGGCGCGTTATCGCCGCCCATGGCGTCCACAATGATCTTCATATCAAAGCTCCCCTTTCAGACTGTCGATCTTTTCGAGCGCCCGCTCGGAAATCTTCATATTCTTCTCCCGCTTGCCCTTGATCTTATAGCCCAGCGGGTCGATGATGCCGAAATTGATGTTCATGGGCTGGAATTTCGTAACCGTGTGGTCGGAGATGTAGCAAGCCAGCGCGCCGGTCGCGGTCTGCCGGTCGACTGCAGGCACGGGCTTGCCCAGCACTTCGAGCGCGGTTGCAACGCCCGCCACCCAGCCGGAGGCGGTGGATTCGA
>DXDO01000072.1 GCA_019115425.1 Candidatus Agathobaculum merdigallinarum
AGAACTGTAAGAAAGGGGTAACTCACAATGGCTAACATGAAGATTACCCTGAAAAAGAGCCTGGTCGGCCGCTTGGATAAGCACATCGCGACCGCTCATTCTTTGGGGCTTAAGAAGATCAATGATGTAACCGTTCAGCCGGACAACGCGCAGACGCGCGGCAAGGTTAAGCAGATCGGTTACCTGCTCGAAGTAGTAGAGGAGGCGTAACCCATGAAGCTTCACGAATTATCGCCTGCCGCGGGTTCCGTAAAGCCCGCTTACCGCAAGGGCCGCGGCGCAGGCTCCGGCAACGGCAAGACCGCGGGCCGCGGTCACAAGGGCCAGTGGGCCCGTTCGGGCGGCGGTGTCCGTCCGGGCTTTGAAGGCGGCCAGATGCCTCTGGCGCGCCGCCTGCCGAAGCGTGGTTTCAACAACATTTTCGGCACCACTTATGCACCGGTCAATGTTTCCGCTCTGGAGAAGTTTGAAGATGGCACCGAGGTCACCGCAGAGGCTCTGCGCGAGGCTGGTATCGTCAAGAATGCTCTCGACGGCGTTAAGATCCTCGGCAACGGCACGCTGACCAAGAAGCTGACGGTGAAGGCCGCAGCGTTCTCCGCGTCCGCAAAGGAGAAGATCGAAGCCGCAGGCGGAAAGGCCGAGGTGATTTAAGGTGTTTCAAACCCTTAAAAACGCCTGGCATATGCCCGAGCTGCGCAAGAAGATCCTGTATACGCTGTTTATCCTGCTGATCTTCCGCTTTGGCTCGTGCATCCCTGTTCCGTTTATCGATACCCAGCTGCTCGACGCCTACTTCCAGTCGGCGGCGGTCTCGGGTTCGATGCTCGACTACCTGAATATGTTCACCGGCGGCGGTCTGTCCACTGCGACGATCTTCGCCATGTCGATCACCCCGTATATCAACGCGTCCATTATTCTGCAGCTGCTGACCGTGGCCATTCCCGCGCTGGAGCGCATGGTCAAGGAAGGCGGCGAGGAAGGCCGCAAGAAGATCGCGTCCTGGACGCGGTATCTCGCGGTGGCGCTGGGCCTGCTGCAGGGCTTCGCTTACTACGCGATGCTGCGCGGCAATGCGCTGCTGTCGGACACCGGCGCCCTGGCTGCTGCGGCGATCATCCTCACTTTTACTGCGGGTACCGCGCTGATTATGTGGCTGGGCGAGCACATCACCCAGAACGGCATCGGCAACGGTATTTCGATCATCCTGTTTGCGGGCATTGTTTCCCGCGGACCGGCGCTGATTTCGACGTTCATCAACCTGTTCCAGGGCGGCACGTCTGGAATCGTATCCGCGCTGCTGATGATCGTGATCGGCCTTGCGATCGTCGTGTTCATCGTATTCATGTCCAATGCGGAGCGCCGCATTCCGGTTCAGTACGCCAAGCGTGTTGTCGGACGTAAGATGTACGGCGGACAGTCCACCCATCTGCCGATCAAGGTCAACGCGGCCGGCGTTATGCCGATCATCTTCGCGTCGTCCATCCTCTCCCTGCCGCAGACTATCGCACTGTTCTGGCAGCCGGAGGCCGGCACGGTCGGCTATCACATCCTAAACCTGTTCTCGCAGTCCAACCCGTTCTATATCGTGGTTTACGGTCTGCTCATCCTTGCGTTTGCGTATTTCTACGCGTCCATTCAGTTCAACCCGATTGAGATCGCCAACAATTTGAAGAAAAACGGCGGCTTTATTCCGGGCTTCCGCCCGGGCAAGCCGACCAGCGACTTCATCACCAAGGCGCTCGGCAAGGTCACCTTTGTCGGCGCGCTGTTCCTGGGTGTTGTGGCGATCCTGCCGCTGATCGTGGGTGCGATCTCCCCAACGCTGTCCAACGTGGCGCTGGGCGGCACCTCGGTCATCATCGTGGTTGGTGTTGCGCTTGACACGGTCAAGCAGTTGGAGGCGCAGATGCTCATGCGCCATCACAAGGGCTTCTTGGAATAATCTGGAGGCGGATTATAGTGAATTTGATTCTACTGGGCGCTCCGGGCGCCGGCAAGGGAACCCTTGCTTCCTACCTGATCGAGAAGATGGGGATTCCCAGCATTTCAACGGGAAATATCCTGCGCGAAACCATCAAAAACGACACGCCGCTCGGCCAGCAGGCCAAGGGCTATATGGATGCAGGCCAGCTGGTGCCGGATGATCTGGTGATCAACCTGCTCAAGGAGCGCATCGCAAAGCGCGACTGCAAGAGCGGTTTTATCCTGGACGGTTTCCCGCGCACCATCCCGCAGGCCGAGGCGCTTGACGAAGTGGCGCAGATCGACTGCGCGCTGGCGATCGACGTACCGTACGAGATGATCGAAAAGCGCATGACCGGCCGCCGTGTCTGCCTGCGCTGCGGCGCGACCTACCATGTCGAGGCGAACCCGCCGCGCATGGAGGGCATCTGCGATATCTGCGGCGACAAGCTGGTAGTCCGCAGCGACGACCAGCCGGAAGTGGTCAAGCGCCGTCACGAGACTTACCGTGCGCAGACCGAGCCGCTGATCGGCTACTACGAAGCGCAGGGCAAGCTCAAGACCATCGACGGCACGCAGGGCATCGTTGAGACCGAGAAACTCGCGGTCCAAGCGCTGGGTCTGTAAGCTATGATTCACATCAAGTCAGAAAAAGAGCTCGAACGGATGCGCACCGCCTGCCGCATTACTGCGCTTGCGCGTAAAGCGGCGGCGGACGCGGTCCGCCCCGGTGTCACGACGGGTGAAATTGACCGGATTGTCCGCAAGACCATTGAGGAGGCGGGCGCAAAGCCCTCCTTCCTCGGTTACGGCGGCTTTCCCGGCAGCGCCTGCATCTCGATCAATGACGAAGTGATCCACGGTATCCCCTCGAAGCATCGTGTGGTGCAGGAGGGCGATATTGTCAAGGTTGACGTGGGCGCCTACATTAACGGCTACCACGGAGACTGTGCATGCACCGTGCCCTGCGGCGCGGTGAGCGAGGAGGCGCTCCGTCTGATCGAAGTGACCCAGCAGAGCTTCTATGAGGGTATCAAATTTGCCCGCGAGGGCTACCGCGTTTCCGATATCTCCGCGGCCGTGCAGGCCTATGTGGAAAAGCATGGCTTTTCAGTAGTGCGCGACTACGTCGGCCACGGCGTAGGCGAGAGCCTGCATGAATCGCCCGAGGTGCCGAACTTTGGCCATCCCGGCCACGGCATTCGGCTGCAGCGCGGCATGACCATCGCGGTGGAACCCATGGTCAACGTGGGTGTGTATGACGTCAAGGTCCTGCCCGACGGGTGGACCGTCAAGACGAAGGACGGCAAACTGTCCGCTCACTACGAAAATACCATTGCCATTACAGACGACGAGCCTGAGATCCTGACGAATATCGACGGCGAGGTGCTCTGATGGCAGACGCTCATACAGCCGACATTGTCCTCTCGCTGACCGGCAGGGACAAGGGGCAGCTGATGCTGGTTGTCGCAGAGGAGGAGGATTTCCTTCTGCTGGCAAACGGCCGTGCACGCAGGGCGGAAAGCCCCAAGCGCAAGCGCCGCAAGCATGTGAGCCGTCAGGGCGCGTGTGATGAGTGCACCCAGCGCAAGCTGCTGGAAACAGGGCGGCTGACAAACAGTGACATCCGCAAGGCGCTCGCCCTCTGGACAGGGGACGGGGACGCAAATTGACCGAGGAGGGTATTCACATAAATGGCAAAAGATGATGTAATCGAACTCGAAGGTACCGTCATAGAGGCGCTGCCTAACGCAATGTTTCAGGTGGAACTGCCCAACGGACATAAGATCCTGGCGCATATCTCGGGCAAGCTCCGCATGAACTTTATCCGCATTCTTCCCGGCGACAAGGTCACCGTTCAGATGTCGCCCTACGACCTGACCCGCGGTCGTATTACTTGGCGTAGCAAGTAAAAACGGTATAGGGGGTATCCAATACCCCCTATATACGAAAGAAAGTTCCAGTAGAAACTTTCTTTCGATACCCCCGGACGCCGCCCAGGGCGGCTGGATCGGGGTATACGATCCACGGCGGAGCCGCGGATCGTATGGAGCTTCGCTTCGCTCCGCCAATGCGCGCCCTTCGGCGCGGAGAGCGGGGCAGAAAGCGGGCGGAGGCGCGTATGTGACCCGAGCGCCAGTGGTCGCCGGTTTTCCGGTGTCCCATCCCACCAAAATGGAACAGAGCAGACGATGCTCCTGTTCCGCAAAAAATTTGATGGAGGTAAAATGTCATGAAGGTAAGACCGTCTGTAAAGCCGATCTGCGAGAAGTGCAAGATCATCCGCCGCAAGGGCAAGGTTATGGTCATCTGCCAGAACCCGAAGCACAAGCAGAAGCAGGGATGATTTCGATCGAAACCACGCTTTCGATCGAGTTTGCCGACTATGAATCGCGCCCTGCGGGCACAATTCTTCGTCGGTTTGTGTAAAAACCCACGCACATGTCGCGGGTTTTTACGGCAATCGCGTGGCGATTGCCTGATTTTAATGCGCCGGACGGCGCGAACGTGTGAAGCGGGTTTTCTCCCGTTTCCAGATAAATTGCCGCGCGTCATGGCGCGGGATGATGGTTTACGTGAACACGACAAGCACGCGCTTTGAGCGCGGCGCTGCAGGGGCGGAGGCGGTCCCTACACTGTGTTTGCAAACACGCCTCAGTGTAAACAAATCGGAGGTTTTATAAAGTATGGCACGTATTGCCGGTGTTGACCTTCCCCGCGAGAAGCGCGT
>DXDO01000073.1 GCA_019115425.1 Candidatus Agathobaculum merdigallinarum
AAATCGCGCCGAACAGCGCGTTTGCGCCGACGTTGGTCACCAGCAGCGCGCCGGGCAGCTTGCCCAGAATCGCCATCACGAAGTTCACCAGACGCTTTGCGATGCCGCCCTGGTTCATCAGGTTGCCTGCGAGGATGAAGAACGGGATCGCGGTCAGGCTGAACTTGCTCATGCCGACGAAGATGCGCTGTGCACCCGTGACGACCGAGATATCCAGCGGAACGGTCTGCAGGATGGTGAACAGAGACGCGATACCAATCGAGTAGGAGATCGGCACGCCGATGACCAGCAGAATCGCCAGGATGACGATAATCATCACCAGAGATGTCATTGCCATGATTTATGCCGCCTCCTTTTTCTCTTTGCAGATGTCATAGATGTTGAGCACCGTATAAAGGATGTTGATCACACCGCAGACCGGCATAGCAACGTAGAATACGCCGACCGCCACGCCGAGGGACGAGGTCATCTGCCCCATGGCCAGCAGGGTGATCTTATAGCCGCCGTAAATCAGGATGATGGCGGAGAACAGCATGGCGATGACCTCGCCGAATATGGCAAAGAACTTCTGCGCTTTGGCGGGCATCAGCTCCACCACAACGGGGATGTTCATATGGCCGCGCTCGCCGGTGATCAGGGACGCGCCAAACAGGCTGGCCCAGGCGAACAGATAGCCGACCAGTTCCTCCGACCAGGTGGAGGGATTGCTGAGGATGTAGCGGGTGAAAACCTGCCAGCAGGTCAGCACGGTCATCGCGATCAGGCTGACGCCTGCAAGGACGTTCATAATGCGGTTGAGTACGTTACGCAGTGATTGCATACTTCAGGCACCTCCCTTGTTTACGATGCCGAGTCAAACTCGGCGTTGTGTTCCTGGATCAGCTCATAGATAGGAGCCAGGTCAGGATACTGCGCCAGCATATCCTCATGCATGGGCTGGAGCACTTCCTGGAAGGGCGCGATGTCGGGGTAAATGAAGTTGACGCCCTGCTCGTTTTCCGCGTACTCCTTTGCTTCCTCAACAGCGGTTTCCCATGCCTCGCGCTGGGTCTGGTTGAGGATTGCAAAGCCCTCGTCAAAGATGGCGCGCTCTTCCTCGCTCAGTTCTTCCATGAAGTCCAGGTTGCCGATCAGGATATCTGGGATCATCTGGTGCATGTCGTAGGAATAGTACTTGCACACGTCGCCGTGGCCGTTATCGGTGAGCGCCAGCTCGTTGTTCTCCGCGCCGTCCAGCATCTGTGCCTGCAGTGCGGTGTAAACGTCGCCGAAGCCCATCGGGGTGGCCGAGCCGCCCAGCAGCTCCATCATGGTTACGTTGGTCGGGGACTGCTGCACGCGGATCTTCAGGCCGCTCAGGTCGTCCGGCGTTTCGATGGGGGTGTCGATGGTGTAGAAGTTGCGGGTGCCTGCGTCCAGCCAGGTAACCGCCTCAAAGCCCGCCTGCTTGGTGGATTCGAAGATGGGACCCACGATGTCCGGGGCGTCCATGGAGGCGTGGTATGCCTCCGGACTGGAGAACAGGTAGGGCAGGTTAAACAGTGTGTAGTTTTCCGAAAAGGTCTCAAGCAGCGAGTTGGACGCGACACAGAAGGTGATCGCGCCGGTCTGTGTCAGCTGCACCATCTCGTTCTGCGAACCCAGCAGTTCGCTGGGGAAGATCTCGACCTCGTACTTGTCGCCCAGCTCGCTTTCGATGTATTCCTCAAAAGCCAGCAGGCCGGTATGGGTCGGGTGGTTGGTGGACTGGTTGTGACCGATGCGGATGATGTACTTGCCATCCGCAGCCGATGCATTGCCGCAGCCCGCCAGAGTGCCCAGCGCCAGCATAGCCGCCAGTGCCAGCGCCAGTGCGCGAATCCTCTTTTTCATGAAGCTCCTCCCTTTCTTTCCTTGAAGTCACCTGAAATTCAGGATCATACGCCCGAATATGCCGCGTAACCGCCGTCGATCGGGATGCACACGCCGGTGATAAAGCCCGCCGCGTCGTTGTTGACCAGGAACAGCACAGCGCCGACCAGCTCCTCCAGCTCGCCGAAGCGGCCCATGGGGGTGCCCGCCAGAATCTTCGCGGTACGCGCGGTGGGGGTGCCGTCCTCGTTGAACAGCAGGCCGCGGTTCTGGTTGCCGACGAAGAAGCCCGGGGCGATCGCGTTGACGCGGATGCCGGACTTGGCAAAGTAAGTCGCCAGCCACTGGGTGAAGTTGACGATCGCAGACTTCGCGCCCGAATACGCCGGAATCTTGGTCAGCGGGGTGTACGCGTTCATCGAGGCGATGTTGAGGATGTTGCCGTCACGGTCGATCATGTCTACTGCAAAGACCTGCGTCGGCAGCAGGGTGCCCAGCCAGTTGAGCGAGAACACGAACTCCACGCCCGACTTATCCAGATCGAAGAAGGTCTTGCAGTTTTCGATATCCTTAGCCTCGTAGTGGAACTCGTTGTCCGTGGTCGCGCGCGGATTGTTGCCGCCTGCGCCGTTGATCAGCACGTCGCACGGGCCGAAGTCTGCCAGGATCTGCTGATGGACCTGCTCGAGATTCTCACGGTCAAGCACGTTTGCCTTGTATGCCTTGGCGATGCCGCCCTCAGCGGTGATGCCGTCGGCAACCTTGTTTGCTGCTTCTTCGTTCAGGTCAAGCACAGCAACCTTGCCGCCCGCTGCCGCCAGCTTTTCCGCAAACATGCCGCAGATTGCGCCGCCCGCGCCGGTTACCACACAGACTTTGCCGGTCAGATCGGTGTTCAGTACGTTCTTCGTCATAATGCCCTCTCCTTTTTAATCATTATTGTCCGGCAGGGGCGTGCGGCGCCCCCGCCTTTCGCACAGTGGAATCACTTTGCCAGCGTCTTTTCGCAGGCTTCGAACAGGCCGTTGAGATAGGTCGCACCGAGTGCGCGGTCGTACAGGCCGTAGCCCGGCTTGCCGGTCTCGCCCCAGATCATGCGGCCGTGGTCCGGACGGACATAGCCGTCGAAGCCGGTCTCGACCAGCGCCTTGACGATCTCGTACATATCGAGCGAGCCGCAGCTGGACAGGTGCGCGCGCTCCTCAAACGAGCCGTCGTCCATGATCTTGACGTTGCGCATGTGCATAAAGCCGATGCGCTTCTTCTCAGAATACTTGCGCACCATCTTGGGGATGTCGTTGAACTTCGCGCAGCCCAGCGAGCCGGTGCACAGGCACAGCGTGTTGGACGGCGAATCGACGATGGACAGGTAGCGGTCCAGATTTGCCTCGTTGGTGATAACGCGCGGCAGGCCGAAGATCGGATACGGGGGATCGTCCGGATGCAGGGCCATCACAATGCCGCATTCCTCCGCGACCGGAATGACCTTCTTGAGGAAAATTTCGATGTTCTTCCACAGGCCCTCTTCGCCCAGCTCGCCGTAGGCGCGGATCAGGTCGCGGACCTGGTCCTGCGTGTAGCTGGCGTCCCAGCCGGGCAGATTGATGTCGTCCTTGAGCGGGTCCAGACCCTTCATCTGATCCCAGTACATGACAAGGCTGGTCGAGCCGTCCGGCGCCTTTTTGTCCAGCTGGGTGCGGGTCCAGTCGAATACCGGCATGAAGTTATAGGTGACGCACTTGATGCCGTACTTCGCGCAGCGGCGGACGTTCTCGCAGTAAACCTCGATGTGCTCGTCGCGCTTGTCGGTGCCGAGCTTGATGTCCTCGGATACCGGGATGGATTCGACCACGTCGAATACCAGGCCATGATCCTCGCACTGCTTTTTCATCTTGGCAAGGCTCTCCTCCGGCCAGACCTCGCCCGGCTTTACGTCATAGACAGCCGAAACGATCGAGTGCATGCCTGGGATCTGGGAGATGTACTCCAGCGAAACCGGATCGGACTCGCCATACCAACGAAACGACATTTTCATATTGGTTTCCTCCTTTTTATCGGTCCATGCCGATGTAATTCCAAACGTTGTTGAAGCAGATATCCTCGATGATCTTGCCGATGCCATCGTAATCCGCCGGCGCCATGCCCTTGTCGATCCAGCCGCCGACGACCTCGCACAGGATGCGGCGGAAGTACTCGTGGCGCGGATAGGACAGGAAGGACCGCGAATCGGTCAGCATGCCGACAAAGCGGCTGAGCACACCGATGTTCGCAAGGCTCTTGAGCTGCGCGGTCATGCCGTCGTAGTGGTCGTTGAACCACCATGCAGAGCCGAACTGGATCTTGCCCGCGGTGGTCTCATCCTGGAAGCAGCCTGCCGTGGCGATCAGCTTGTCGTTGTCCGCCGCGTTGAGCGTGTACAGGATGGTCTTGGGCAGCTTGCCGCGGGTCGCGAGACGGTCGAGCAGGGCTGCCAGCGAAGCGGCAGCAATCACGTCGCCGATCGCGTCGCCGCCCACGTCCGCGCCGAGCGCGCGGTACAGCTTGCCGTTCAGGTTGCGGATCGCGCCCATGTGCATCTGCATTGCCCAGCCGCGGTCTGCGTACTGCTCGCCGAGGAAGTCCATCAGGTAGGATTGGTACGCCGCAACCTCGTAGTCAAGCAGCTGCTCGCCTGCGAGCGCCTTGCGCATGGCTTCCTCCGCCGCGCTCGCGTCCCACACCGTAAAGTCGGGCGAACCGAACGAATGGTCGGACAGGCGGCAGCCCACGCCCGCGAAATACTCGATGCGCTGCGCGAGCGCCTGCTTTACGTCATCGATCGTGCGGATGTAGATGCCGGACGCCGCACCCAGCTTCTGCAGATACGCCGGATAGTTCGGGTCAACGATGTTCAGCGCCTTTTCCGGACGGAAAGTCGGCAGCACCTTGGTTGCAAAGCCTTCTTCCTGCGCCAGCATACGGTGATAATTCAGATCATCCACCGGATCATCGGTCGTACACAGGGCACGGACGTTGCTTTCCTGAATCAGTGCGCGCGCAGCGCCTGCCGGACTTTGCAGCTTGGCGTTTGCGGTCTCCCAGACCATGTCCGCGGTCTTACTGCTGAGCAGCTCGTCGATCCCGAAAAAGCGCTTGAGCTCCAAATGCGACCAGTGGTAGATCGGGTTGCCGATCAGGCCGGGCATGACCTCGGCAAAGCGGTTGAATTTGTCGTGGAAACTCGCGCTGCCGGTGACGTACTCCTCCGGCACCGCATTGGCGCGCATCACACGCCACTTGTAGTGGTCCCCCGCAAGCCAGGCCTCACCGATATCGGCAAACTGCTTGTTCTCGTAGATCTCCGCCGGATTCAAATGGCAGTGATAATCGAAGATCGGCATTTTTTCCGCGTGCTCGTGGTACAGTCTGCGCGCCGCCTCGGTCGTGAGAAGGAAATCTTCCCCAATAAAGCCCTTCATCTGAATTACCTCACTTTCTCATACATCTTTGCCAACGGGTCCTTCTTTTCCCGCTTGCTTTTTATGATTATAGTATAAATCTTTTCGCTTGTTCTTTCTCGGGATATCGTGCTTGAAATCTGGTGAATATTGCTATATAATATAAACACACACAAGAGATTGGAGATGAATTTGTTGAATATCGACAAAGACACCTTCACCCTGCGTCAGACCATGCAGCGCTCGGATTTCGAATGCTACCATTACCTCGATCCGGTACCTCCCGCGGTCGATTTCCATGAGCATGAATTTTACGAGGTATTCTTTTTCCTGTCCGGCGATGTGTCCTATATCATTGAGGGACGCACCTATCAGCTGCGCCCGGGCGATATTCTGCTGACCGACAACCGCGACATCCACAAGCCGGATATTCGTCCCGGCAAGGCCTATGAGCGGTTTGTCATCTGGATCGATCCCGACTTCCTGAAACGCGCAGGCACGCTCGGCTCCGACCTCACCCTCTGCTTTACCGACGCCAGTGCGAAAAAATACAAGCGCATCCGTCCGGAAAGCAGCGTGTTCACACATCTGCGCGCCATCTGTGAGAAAATGCTGCGCAGCAGGGATGATCAGGAGTTTGGCAGCGGTACGCTGTCCTATATTTACCTGATAGAGTTTCTGGTTTATCTCAACCGCGCGTATTTTGCCACGCCGGATGCTATCCGTAAGGATGTCACAGAAAACGAAAAAATAAACGAGGTCGTCGCCCATATCAACGACAACCTCGCAGAGGATCTGACGCTTGACCGGCTCGCCGAAGCCTGCTTTATCAGCAAGTCCCATCTGGCGCACCAGTTCAAGACCTATACCGGTCTGACCCTGTATCAGTTCATTATCAAAAAGCGCGTCACCGTGGCGCGCAACATGATTCGGGAAGGCACGCCGGTGATGGAAGCGTGCATGAAATGCGGCTTTAACGATTATTCCAACTTTCTCAAGGCCTTCAAACGTGAATTCGGCCGCAGTCCCAAGGAGTTTTCCAAACGCACATGAGTAGCCGGTCAGAAGGGGCCGCTCCTTCCGGCCGGGTTGTTTTTTCTTTTCACTCTGCTTTTCAGGCCGCAGAAAATCCATCTGTCTGTACATTGCTGTCCAGTCTCGATCACCCTGCCAAATATCCCCATAATTTCATAAGCAAAAAGGCTTGCGTCCCTCGAAAGGGAGCGCAAGCCTTGCTTTTTCTCCGCAGCGCGGAAACGCCGTGTCGTGCAATTATAATATCTGCCGATTACTGCCCGCTGAAGCCCCCTGCCGCCGCACAGCGTTATCCTGAAAGCGGAAATAGTTTGGATGGTGGCGCGACTGGGTGTATTCAAACATCACACCGTCACCATTATAGGTCTGGCTGCTGACGACCGCGAGACAGTTGCAATCGCCCATGTCCAGATATTGCAGATCAAACGATGTAGCCTTCTCCACCGTCACCACCCGCTTGCTGTTGATGACCTGAACATGCAGCTTGCCCTCCAGATAGCGATAGATCGATCCCTCCGCGATTTCCCGCGTCAGTCCGCATGCTACGTCCTGCCGGAAGTAGCTGTGGTTCATGATCAGCGGCTGTTCATTTAGGTAGTGCAGGCGCCGGACATAGTACAGCGGCGTGCCCTCTGCAAATCCGGTTTTGTCCGCCAGCGCGGCATCGGCCCGCAACTCAGAAAACAGCAGCACCTCGCTCCGGCCGGTCCAGTGGTTGCGCGCGGCCGACTCTGCAAAGGTCTCGATCGTCCCGAGGGTGAAGGTCGCCTGCTGGGCAGGCTCGAAGATGTTGCGCACGCCTTTCCCCTGCATAGTCTGCACATAACCCGAATGCACCAGCTCACTGACCGCGCGGCGCAGTGTATTGCGCGAGCAGTCCAACTCGGCAATCAGGGTATGCTCGCTCGGCAGCAGCTCCTGCGGCGGATATTCGCCGGATTCTATCTTCTCTTTTAGGAGCTGGTAAATCTGTTCATATTTTGCCTTTGGCATGTGGCCCCCCTCTATATCTTAACCAGACCGGCACAGCGGACGCGTCTGAATTTCAGAAAATAGAAATACTTCCTTTGACAATAGTATAGCACAATACCGGGCGGTTTTGAAAGTCCTGTTCAGACAAGTTTCGATTTTTCTTTCATCCGGCACAGGCCCTGCA
>DXDO01000074.1 GCA_019115425.1 Candidatus Agathobaculum merdigallinarum
TAAAAGAACCCATCGGTAGGAATGAAAAAGACGGCGCAGCTTACACTGCACCGTCTCATCAATCAAACACTTTATTAAAACAATCAATAACCAGACCGCATTCAAATGGTTTCTCCGCGGTGATCACGCTCTTGTATAATATACCACCGTAACCTCGCCGTTTTCCACAGACGGATAGCCGTAAGAATAGGTGCTGCCTGTGCTCACCGGACTCTGCATCTGGTGATACGGCTTTGTCACATCAATCGCAACGCAATTCGCCGCCGCCGGATAGGAGACTGCCGCCCCTACGCTCGAATTCGGATCGCGGAACGTAAATATACCTCCCTGATAGGTTACGGTGCGGTTAATCTGCTGGCTGCTCTCCAGCGTAATATAAGTTACGCCATTTTCCTGCCGCAGGCCGGAATAGCGCATCAGTCCATCATAACGAACCGAAGGATTGTAATTCTCGATCACCACGTCGCAATAGGTCTGCGCACCGATACAGATATTGACCACATCGTCCCTGTCCCGATAGACCGCAGCGCCCGACTGCTCGGTCAGATGGGTGGCGCGATAGAGCATGACCGCCATTTCCGCACGGGTGACATTCGAGCGGGGATTCAGCCTGCCGCCCGAACCGCTGACAACGCCGGAGCGGACCAGGGCGCCGACCGCTTCGCGCGCATAGCCCGACACCTGGCCGGCGTCGGAAAAACCGGAGAGCGAGCCCTCCTGCAACCGAAGCTGTGTGCGGTCAATGGTGCGCTTGAGGAACACCATGGCATCCTGCCTCGTCATATTCTGTTCCGGAAGAAAACGGTTATCGTCCGTACCGGTTGCTATGCTGAATGCCTTGGCCGCAGTGACAGCCTTACTGTAATACCGGTTTCCCGGCACATCGATAAAGCTTCCCTGCGCATCGATCGCGCCGCTGTCCAGCGCCGCGCTCATGCCATAGGCACGATCCAGCATCACGATGAAATCCGCGCGGGTAATTGCATTTTTGGGGGAAAACAGGTGATCGCCGCCGCCTCTGACAACACCCGCAACAGCCAGTGTGTCAATTTCGCGACAGGCCCATGCATAGCCCTCTGCAACGTCATAGAAATAAACAGAGTGATCGGGCAAATACGCATAGGTTTCGGTGGTGTCCGTTGCAGACGCTGCCGTGAGCACGCTCGCCGCAACGATGACAACCAGCAGCAACGCTGCTGCCAGCTTACGCGTTCTTGACATAATCTTCTCCTTGCCAGTAAGACCTTCGCATGGGTAAAATTCTCCACCCATGCAAACTTACTGCAAGAGTATACCACAGCCATCCCCACTTTGCAAGTTAAAAATTGACTAAAAATGTCAGTAAGCGTTTTATCGTCCGCTAATTCCTGCCATTTTCCACACTTTTTCCTCCGTTTCCAGCAATATCACCCTCCCCTGTCGCAGCAGGGACGCGGACACCGGAGCGGCCGGCTCACTCCCTCTGTTCCGCGCGATACCACAGGTAACTCATCACCGTCGGCACGATCGCCGCTGCCATGACCGGCACAAACAGCAGCACGAACCGCGCCGCATTATTCGGTACAAACGCGCCCAGCAGGCCGATGACGCCCGCGGCAAAGAACAGCCGCCCGCCGAGACGGTGCGTGCGGGTCCAGACGGACTCGCTCGACAGGGTCCACGGGTTTTTGATGCCGCAGTTCCAGTTCATGCGGAACTTGGGCATGATATTGCCCATATAAGCAATCACCAGGCTGACAATCAGGCAGACCACCATCGGGATGTTGAGCGTGCCCGGACGCAGTCCCTCGACCACACAGATGCCGTTCATGACGATCATAAACAGCATCATCATGATCTGGAACCCGACATAGGAGCCGAAAAACTTGTCATAATTGCGCTTTTTCGGATCGAAATTCGGCAGTACATAAAACAATACTGCGATCAGTGGGGATATTCCCGCCATGATCCACAAATGCCACTTGGGTTCATAGCCCACTTCACCGCCAAAGTCCCACTGCATCGGGATTCTGTCCGGCAGGCGGCTGTATACCACCGCGGCCAGCACCAGCGGCACCAGCGCCAGCAGCCAGGCGAAAACCTGTCCTTTCGTGATCTTCTTCATTGTCCTCCACCTTTCAATGCCGTGATCCACTCGAGGATCTCGTCGAGTACAGACATATTCAGTTCATAATAGATGTACTTGCCCTGCTTGTCATCCAGTACCAATCCCGCATCGCGCAGGATGGACAGATGGTGCGAGATCGTTGCGCCCGATACGTCAAAGTGAGACGCAATATCCCCCGCTGCCATCGGGCCTGCGCGCAACAGCGCGAGGATTTCCCGGCGGATCGGGTCGGACAGCGCCTTAAAGCTCTGCTGAAAGCTCATTTGCATCCCCTCTTCCCATTTCTTTTCGCTGTGCACCATCCCTTCTCCCCGCAGTACGGACAGCGCAGCAGCCAATCCTCCTGTATGTGCTGACGGAACAACAGCTTCGTCCAAGGCAGACGGAACAACCGCCCGCATGAGCGACACCAGAACCGGCGCCGAGACAAAATGCGCGCCTGCCAGATAACCAGTGCCGTGAGCAGCAACAGCACTGACAGCACCGCCCCAAGCCAATATGACATGGCTCCACCTCATTTAGAACTTTATCTAAATATAGAATAACGCTATCGCATCAAAAAGTCAATTATTATTTAGATCATTTTCTAAATAATAGCGTCAACACTGTGTCGATGGCTCGTGCACATTGCGCAGCCACTCCATACGTCCACCATCCCGCGCGGCATCTGCCGTTCATTTAAGGGCAATCTGTTTCCACCCAAAGGTTGCCTTTCCCCTCCTCCTGTGCTATGATGAAACCAAGGCAGGTGGATTATATGAAAAGCATCAAGCCCGGCCGCGGCCCGTCCATCATAAGCGCGCTCGGTTCGGTATTCAGCGTAATTTTCGGTATCTTCTGGACGATCCTCGCCTCATCCATGACACGCGGTACAGGACTGGTCATTTTTCCGCTGTTCGGCATTCTGTTTATCATCATCGGGGTTTGCAATGCGATCTACCACTTCAAAAACGCCTCCGGCAAAAACCGCTATTCCGCCTATGATATCACAGATGAAAACGAGGAGCCAGACCCGCTGAATCAGCGGCTTGATGATACGCCCCCTTCACCGTCCGCCCCCTCAGTGGAAACGCATTTCTGCCCGTACTGCGGCGCGCCGGTACAAAATGATTACGCCTTCTGCCGCAAGTGCGGCAGAGAGCTTCCAAAGGAGTAAATAAAACATGAAAAAAGTGTTATTCATCAACGGCTGCATCCGCGGGGCGCAGTCCCGCACCCTGCGGCTGGCGCAGCATCTGATCCGGCAGATCCCTGACGCGGATATTGAGGTGCTTGCGCTGCCCGCGCTGCACCTGACCCCCTACGATGCAAAGGATATTGCCGAGCGCGACGCGTTTTCCGCCGCAGGCGCATTCAGCCTGCCCTTTTTCGCGCTGGCCAACCAGTTCAAGCACGCGGACGCGGTCGTACTCGCCTGTCCGTTCTGGGATATGAGCGTCCCGTCCATGGTACGCAATTATCTGGAGCGCATATGCGTCACCGGCCTGACCTTCCACTACAGCGAAAAGGGCTATCCGGTCGGCGACTGCCGCCCACAGCGCTTTGTGTATGTCACCACGCGCGGCGGTCTCGTCAACAACGACGATCCTGTACTTGCCGACCATGGCTCCGCCTATCTGCGCTCCATCTGCAAACTGCTGACGTCGGCGCGGTTCGATACGCTTGCCGCTGACGGGCTGGACATTCAAGGCAACGATGCAGAGGCTCTGCTCCGGTCAGCCGAAGCGAGGGCCGACCATCTTGCCCGCTCTTTCTGGGAGGAACAATAACTGCAAAAGCCTTTCGGCAAGCGCCGAAAGGCTTTTGCTTTTATTACGGCATCGGGATGTTCCCTCTTGGATCAGCAAACCCCTCCCCAAACACCTCGCTTGTCTCAGTGACCATCACAAAGGCGTCCGCGTCGATCTCATGTGCAGCGGCGCGCACTTTGTACGCTTCCGCCTTGCCGCAGGCGCAGAGCAGGACGTGCCGCTCCATACCGGTATAGGTTCCGGTCGCGCGGATCATCGTGGAGCCGCGCGCACAACGCGCGGCAATTTGTCCCGCGATTTCGCGCCCCGCGTCCGTAATGATGATAACCAGCTTGCACGCTCCCGCGCCGTACATGATCTTATCCAGCACGACTGCGTTGACTGCGGTCGCAGTCAAGCCGTACAGCACCGCATCCACACTGCCAAACACCGACCACCCCAGTAGGATCACCACTATGTCCATCGATAACATGACCATGCCGATCGACAGATGCGGCCGCAGCGCCTTGACCGACATGGTCAGCAAATCCATACCGCCCGAGGACGAGCCGCGCATGTAAAACAGCGCCAGCCCTGTTCCGAGAAACACCCCGGAGAAGAGCGCGGCGAGAAACGGGTCACCCGTATAAGCCGGAAAGCACGGAAATACCACATCGAGGAACAGGACGCAGATCATCGTGCTCCGGAGGGTTTTGGTCAAAAATTGCCGTCCGACAAATCGGTAGCTCAGCGCAAACAGCGGCAGATTGAGCAGCAGCGTCCCCAGTCCGACCGGCAGCCCAAACAGGTGATCCAGCAGCAGCGCAAGACCGGACACCCCGCCCGGCGCGAATCCCGCATGTTTTGCGAAAATATAGATGCCCACTGCATAGCAGATGCCGCCGATCAGATCGGCGGCAAGATCCCATACCCAGCCGCGGCGCATCAGCGTCCTCATTTGCATCCTCTTCCCGCGGAGCCGGACTTCCCCGCGCATAGCCGCAGAGCGCTCCTGTCCGTTTAGCTTGTCTCTTTTTTCGCATTTTACCCATCGCAAGTTTTTCGCACAAAAATGCCCCGCTGGGCAAACGGCGCGGATACCGTTTGCCTAGCAGGGTGTGGACGATCATTTTACAATGTGTTTTCGCGCTTGCCGTCACTTTTGCAGGGTCTTGGCAAAGCTGTCCTTGAGGGTAACGATGCGGTTGAACCGTCCTTCCTCCCGGTCCTTGACATAGTAGCCCATGCGGACAAACTGGAAGCGCTCGCCTTCCTTCGCGTCGCGGAGCGACGGCTCGAGTTTGCAGCCGGTCAGCTTTTTGAGCGAATCCGGATTGAGGTAGTCGAGATAATCCGTACCCTCGGGCACGTCGTTGACGTTCTCGAGCGTGAACAGGTTGTCGTACAGATACAGGTCTGCATCGACCGCGTGCGCGGCGGACACCCAGTGGATCGTGCCCTTGACCTTGCGGCCGTCCGCCGGCATGCCGTTTCCGGTCTCGAGATCGGCGGTGCAGCGGATCTTGACGATCTCGCCGTTCTCATCCTTGACGACCTCGTTGCACTTGACGATATATGCACCCATCAGGCGCACCTCGCCGTCCGGCTTGAGGCGCTGGAACTTCGGGGGCGGCACCTCTGCAAAATCGCTCTTTTCGATATACAGTTCGCGCGTAAACGGCACCTTGCGCGAACCTGCCGCTTCATCACGCGGATTGTTCGGCACTTCAAACTCCTCGCACTTATCCTCCGGATAGTTGGTGATGACCAGGCGTACCGGCTCGGTGACCGCCATGCGGCGCAGCGCGGTCTCGTTCAGTTCCTCGCGGATGCAGTGCTCGAGCAGCTTGATGTCTACAAGCGAATCCGCCTTGGCAACGCCTGCGCGCTGGACAAAATCCAGAATGGCCGACGGCGTGTAGCCGCGGCGGCGCAGCGCGCACAGCGTGGGCATACGCGGGTCGTCCCAGCCCTCGACGTGCTTTTCAAACACGAGCTGGCGCAGATAGCGCTTGCTCATGACCGTATGCGTCACGTTCAGGCGGGCAAACTCGCGCTGCTTGGGATGGTGCGGCAGCGGGCAGTTATCCACGACCCACTCGTACAGCGGGCGGTGGTTTTCAAACTCGATCGAGCAGAGCGAGTGCGTGATGCCCTCGATCGCGTCCTGGATCGGGTGCGCAAAGTCGTACAGCGGGTAGATGCACCATTTGTCGCCCTGGCGATGATGATGCGCGCGCACAATGCGGTAGATCGCCGGATCGCGCATGTTCATGTTCGGGCTGGCCATATCGATCTTGGCGCGCAGGGTCTTGGAGCCGTCCGGAAATTTGCCGTCGCGCATGTCCTGGAACAGCTGCAGGTTTTCCTCAACCGAGCGGTTGCGGTACGGACTTTCCTTGCCCGGTACCGTCAGCGTACCGCGGTACTCGCGCAGCTCCTCCTGCGTCAGATCGTCCACATATGCTTTCCCATCCTTGATAAGCTGCACCGCGCATTCATAGCAGGTCTCAAAGTAGTCCGAGCCGTAGAATACACCGCCCGACGGCTCCTCGCCGGTCAGCCAGTTGATATCCTCCCAGATGGAGTCTACATACTCGGTATCCTCTTTGACCGGATTGGTGTCGTCATACCGGAGGTTAAACTTGCCGCCGTATTTCTTCGAGATCGACCAGTTGATGAAGATCGCCTTCGCCGAGCCGATGTGCAGATAGCCGTTCGGCTCGGGCGGGAAACGGGTATGAATTTTTTCCGTCAGGCCTGCCGCAATATCCTCGTCAATGATCTCTGTCAGAAAGTTATTTACATTTTCCATCATAGCTTGTACTCCCCCAAACTGGATTAAAGCGCATCCGCGCACTTTTTCAGGCGTTCGAGCACCTTTTCACGGCCGAGAATCCCCATGACCGTCTGTAAATCAGGCGCGTTCTGCCGTCCGGCGACCGCGACGCGGATCACCATCGACACATCGCCGACCGCGCCCTTGTAGGCATCCGGATTTGCCTTGTACGCCTTGGTATCCGCCGCATAGCCGTGCTGGGACGCGATCTGCTTTATCTTTTCAAAGAAGCCGTCCGGCGTATCAGCTTCATCGAACACGCCCGCAAAGTCGGACAGAATCGCCTTTGCATCCTCTGCGGATACATGCTCCGGCATGGTATAGTCCGGCTGGAACAGCTCGTCGAACATAAAGTCCATATAACCCTTGGCGTCCGACCAGAGCGCAAGATCCTTGCGCGGCTTTTTGCCGCCGCGGCCGATCGCAAGATAGGCCTTGGCATATGCTGGGTCCCGCGTGAGCAGGGCGTGGAACTGCGGATCGTTCTCCGCGCTCCAGTCCGCAATGTAGCCAAATACTGTCTCCGCATCCATGCGCGAGATGACGTTTTTGGACACGTCGCGCAGCTTTTCGATATCGAACAGTGCGCCCGAGCCGCTCATCTTCTTGGTCGAGAACGGGAAATCGTTCATCGGCGCATCCGGATTGGCGCGGCGCCATTCCTCAAAGTTGGAGTTTAAAAGCGTCATCAGGTACTCGAGCACCGCGGGCACCGGATAGCCCTCTTTAGCGTAGAACGTGAGCGCGAGCTCAGGGTCCTTGCGCTTGGACAGCTTGCGCTTGCCGCCGGTCTCCGGGTCGATCTTCATCAGCTGCGCGGTGTGCGCATACTTGGGCGCCTTCCAGCCCATAGCGCGGAATAATTGCAGATGCACCGGCAGGGTCGCGAGCCACTCCTCGCCGCGCACGACAACCGTCGTGCCCATCAGATGGTCGTCCACCACGTGCGCAAAATGGTAGGTCGGGATGCCGTCCGACTTGAGGATGACCACGTCCTGATCGTTCTCCGTGACCTCCATCTTGCCCTTAACCAGATCCTCGTGGCGGATCTTGTTCTCGATGCTGCCCTCCGAGCGAAAGCGCACAACATAGGGCGTGCCCTTTTGGAGCTCGGCCTCAATGTCCTCCATCGGGCGGTCACGCCACACGGCATACTTGCCGTAGTAGCCGAAGTTCTCCTTGCTCGCCTCCTGCTGGGCGTGTGCCGCGGCGAGTTCTTCCTCGGTGCAGAAGCAGGGATAGGCCATGCCGCGCCGGACAAGGGACTTTACAAAGGTCTGGTAGATCTCCGCGCGCTGGGACTGGCGATAGGGGCCGTATACGCCGTTGTCGCCGTCGAGCGTTGCGCCCTCGTCAAACGGCAGGCCGAACGAGGAAAACGCCTCGATGATGGTCTGCACGCCGCCCTCAACCTCGCGCTTTTTGTCCGTATCCTCAATGCGCAGGTAGAACACGCCGCCCGACTGGTGCGCCAGGCGCTCGTCCACCAGCGCGCCGTACAGGTTGCCGAGGTGCATAAAGCCGGTCGGGCTGGGGCCCATGCGGGTCACCTTTGCGCCCTCGGGCAGGTCGCGCTTCGGGTAGCGCGCTTCCACCTCCTCGGGCGTGGTATTGATATGCGGAAACAGCAGTTCCGCCAAACGATTGTAATCCATCTTCTTCACTCCAACTTCCTGTATGGGCAATTTTACCCATGATAGGACTATTTTATCACAGCGCAAAGTTCTGTGCAAGGCAAAAAGCGCATCAATCGACGCATCAATCGACGTTTCCCGCGCCGGCGTTTTTTTGACAGTTTTTTCCCGCAGCATGCAAAAGCGGCATGGCGTCCATGCCATGCCGCTTGTTTTCCCTGTTACGGGTTTGCCGTATTGGTATTCGTGTCCGCGTTGTTGCCCGCAGTACCGTTATCCATGCGGTTCTCATTGCCGGTCAGCGCGTCGCCCACATTGTCCACGCCGTCCCTCACGGCGTTGCCCGCCTCGCCGACTGCGTTGCCGACATCGTTCACGCCGTCGCGGATGTCATCGCTGACCGTATTATTGTCGTTTACCGCACCGTTGCCGTTCTGATCAGTGGTTCCGTTGCTGCCCGTTGTACCGTTATTGTCCGTAACCGTATTGTCTGTGCCGTTATTTTGTGCCTTGTCCGCCGTGTTGGAGCAGCCGCAGCCAAGCAGCATCGTCAGCATGGCCAGTATCGCAATAAGCCTTTTCATTGCATTTCCTCCTTGTGCATTTGTCGATAGTATGGGAGGATGTGCGTGAAACTATACGTTAAAATTTATTTTTTTCAAATGCGAAAGCACGACCGAGCAGGTCAGTCCGGTTATCAGACCGAGCGGCACGCTCATCACGAGCAGCAGCGGCAGGTACGCGACAACCGCGCCGGTCTGCATCCAGATGATCGCCGCGATCACCTGTCCGATATTGTGCGCTGCCGCGCCCGCAACGCTCACGCCCAAAAGCGAGCAGAATTTTCCCTCCGCCTGCAGCAGCGCCCACATCACGGCAAGCGACAGCAGCCCGCCGAACAGCGAAAACAGAAACGCGGTCACACTGCCCATCAGCAGCGAGGAGATCGCCACGCGGCATACCACGACCGCGAGCGCATCCTGCGGCGAAACGCGCGTGAGCGCGAACAGCGTCACCACGTTGGCAAGCCCCAGCTTGACGCCCGGCACCGGCACGACCGCGTCCAGCGGGAACAGCCGCTCGACAAGCGACAATACGACCGCAAGCGCGGTCAGCAGGCCGCAGAGCGTCAATTTTTTCGTTTTCAAAAAACCACGCTCCTAAGAAACGATTGCATCGATTTCAGAAGTCTCGCCCGCGATGCGCAGCACCACGCGGTTGGGCAGGCAGACCGCCACCTGTCCGGCGCGGGTCAGCGTGCCCGTGCGCACGCAGACCTGATCGCGGCAGTCCGCGGACTGCATGGCGGCCGTCCGGCCGGACAATACGATCACATTGTGCCCGCCGAGATCGATCGTGCGGTCCGTGCTGTCGGTCAGCTCCACCCGCTCGACAAGTTCATTATCCTGCCACACCTCGGCATACAGCCGGTCGCCCGACGTGCTGAGCGCCAGCACCGCCGCAATCGCCGCCGCCAGCGCCAGTACCACACCGATGATGACAAAATCGCCCCATTTGAGTTTACTGCGCATAGGTGTATCCCTTTTCCTCGCCGAGGAAGGTAAAGGTGCAGACCGCGCCGACCTTGTCCGTCACATGCACCTGCTTGTCCGCCGTGATGAACACCGCCGCGATATCATTTTGCTCGCAGAAGGCCATCCCCTCTTCCAGCCCCATGACAAACAGCGCGGTCGTCAGCGCGTCCGCGCGGGTCGAGCTTTCGTCGATCACGGTCACGCTGCGCAGGCCGCTGTCCGCCGGATATCCGGTCGCGGGGTCGAAGATGTGATGGTATCGTTTGCCGTCCTGCTCGAAATACCGTTCATAATCGCCCGATGTAACGACCGACCGGTCGCGCACCTCGACGGTCGCCAAATAATCCGTGTTGTTATCCGGGTCCGCAATGCCGACCACCCAGTTGCCGCTGTCGCGCCCCGGGTTTTCGCCGTATGCGCCGATGTTGCCGCCCAGCGTCGCCAGAACGCTCTGCGTCCCGTCCAGCAGTTCCGCGACCGCGTCGGTCGCAAAGCCCTTGCCGATGCCGCCGAGGTCGAGCTGCGCGCCGTTCAGCAGGCGCACCCGATTGTTCCCCAGCAATTCAATGTTCTGATAACCGACATGGGCGAGCGCTGTGTCGATTTCGGTCTGCGCCGGAACCCGTGCGTTATCCGTATTGATGCCCCACAGGTCGGTCAGCTGCGCCATCGTGGGGTCGAACGCGCCGCCGGTCAGCGCCGCATACTGCATCGCCGCCTCAATCGCCGCGTAGGTATCCTCGCTCACCTCGCACACCGCGCCATCCGCATGGTTTAAGCGGTACAGGTCGCTGTCCTCCCGCGTGCGGGAGAGCGCGGGCTCGAGCGCGTTGATGCGCTGTTCGAGCCGCACCGCTGTGTCCTGTGCCTCCTGCTCGGTTTCCCCATAGGCGGAAACCGACATAAAGGTGTCCATCGCAAAAAAATCCGCCGTATAGCTTTCCGGCCGCGGCGTACAGCCCGCCAGACACAAAAGCAGCAGAAAGGCCGCCAAAATCCGTTTCATATTATGCTCCTTGCAATCAAAAATCCGTTTCAAGGTAATACCGCATCATTGTGCGGAATTGCCTTAATTATAATACACCGCAGCAGGATGCGCAAGGCTGGGTTTTGCGGTTGCGATGTGCGGCGCACTGTGGTACGATAGCAGTAACACAGGAGGTGCATGCGTATGCCGTATCTGTTCATTCACGGTTTGGGACAGTCCCCCGCCGCCTGGTCGGAAACGCTCTGGCGGATGCCCGGGCTGTATGCTGCGGACGCGCACTGCCCCGATCTCGCCCATCTGCTGCGGGGCACGCCCGCGGACTACGACGCGCTTTACCGCGCCTTTTCGGCATACTGCGCGGCCCTGCCGCAGCCGCTCCATCTGTGCGGGCTGTCGCTCGGCGGCATCCTCGCGCTGCAATATGCGGCGGAGCACCCTGCCCGCGTCGCCTCGCTCGTATTGATCGGCGCACAGTACCGCATGCCCAAACGGCTGCTCAGGGTGCAGTCCGCGGTCTTCCGCCTGATGCCGGCGCGCGCGTTCCAGCAGATGGGCTTTACAAAGCAGGATCTCCTGCGGCTCACGGGTTCCATGCGGGAGCTGGATTTCAGCGATGCACTTTCCTCTATTTCCTGCCCTGCGCTCATTCTCTGCGGCGGGAAAGACCGCACCAACCGCGCAGCCGCAGCAGAACTTGCCTCGCGCCTGCCGGACGCCCGCCTGCAAACGATCGAGGGCGCCGGACATGAGGTCAACGCGGATGCCCCGGCGCAGCTCGCGCTGGCGCTGACGCGCTTCTGGCACGCCCAAAATTGACCAGAGCCATACGAAAAAGCGGACGCTGTCGCGTCCGCTTTTCTGATCTGTATCTGTTTATTTGTCGTCCTGCAGGGCGTCGAAGCCCTCCGCACCGGTCCGCACCTTGATGACGTTCTCCACGTCGTACACGAAGATCTTGCCGTCGCCGATGTGGCCGGTATACAGCACCTTTTTCACCGTATCCACCACGGTTTCCACCGGCACCTTGGAGACCACGACCTCCATTTTGAGCTTGGGCAGCAGGGTCGTGTCGACCTGCGCGCCGCGGTAATATTCCGCCGCGCCGTGCTGTACGCCGCAGCCGATGACGTTGGTGACCGTCATGCCGGATACGCCGATCCCGGCCAGTGCCTCCTTGAGCACTTCAAACTTGGACTGCTTGGTGACAATGACCACCTTGGTCAGCTTGTGGACACCGCCCTCTGTTGTCACGCGGGTGACCGGGACCGCCTGCTCGACCGCAGCAGGTGCCTGCATCGCTTCCGTGGCCTGCTCTGCCGCCCGGGTTCCCAGTACATTCGGTACGACCGGCATAAAGTCGGCATATGCCGAAGCAAGGCCGTGCTCAGGCTTGTCGAGGCCCATCAGCTCCTCCGCCTCCGAGACGCGCAGGCCAATCGTGTGCTTGATGATCTGGAATACGATCGTGATCGTTACGCCGACCCATACCGCCACCGCGGCAACACCGAGGATCTGCGTGATGAGCAGGCTGGCGCCGCCGCCGTAAAACAGGCCGTTTGCAGCCACTTCTGTGCCGTCATAGTAAGCGAACAGGCCGGTCAGGATGGTGCCGAGCGCGCCGTTGACACAGTGTACGCCGACCGCGCCGACCGGATCGTCCACCTTGAGCTTCTGGTCGATAAACTCAATGCCGAACACCACCGCAAAGCCTGCGCAGATACCGATGATCGTAGAACCCATCGGCGTGACCACATCGCAGCCCGCCGTGATAGCGACCAGGCCGGCCAGCGAACCGTTGAGGGTCATGGAAACGTCCGGCTTCTTGTAGCGGATCCAGGTGATGCACATGACAGTGACCGTAGCAACGGCTGCCGCCAGGTTTGTGGTCATGAACACGCGGGAGGCGACCTCCGCGCCGTTGCCGGACAGCGCGACAGTCGAGCCGCCGTTAAAGCCGAACCAGCAGAACCACAGGATGAAGCAGCCCAGCGCACCCAGCGTCAGCGAATGGCCCGGAATGGCGCGCGCCTTTCCGTCCTTGGTGTACTTGCCGATACGCGGGCCGAGGATCGCCGCGCCGATCAGTGCGCACAGGCCGCCAACGAAATGCACCGCAGTCGATCCCGCGAAATCATGGAATCCCATTTCGCTCAGCCAGCCACCGCCCCAGATCCAGTGACCGGATACTGGGTAGATGATCGCGGAAATCACCATCGAATAGATACAGTAGGCAGAGAATTTGGTGCGCTCCGCCATCGAGCCGGAAACAATGGTCGCGGCTGTGGCGCAGAACATGGTCTGGAACACCAGTGTCGTCCAGTTGTAGCCCTCTCCGACCACACCGTCCGCGAAAAAGTCAAACGCGCCGAAGAACCCGTTCGTCGTGCCGAACATAATGCCGAAGCCCACCAGCCAGAAGATCGGTGTGCCGAGCGAGAAGTCCATCAGGTTTTTCATGATGATGTTGCCCGCGTTCTTTGCACGGGTGAAGCCGGTCTCCACCATGGCAAAGCCGGCCTGCATGAAGAACACCAGCGCCGCGGCAACCAGTGTCCAGCCTACGTCCACAGACGTAGCAAGTTCCATGATATCCATTGATAAATACCCCCTGAAAATAAAATTGGCGTGTGCCCTCTGCATCTTGATGCAGAAAACACACGCCATTGTGTATTTGGTTTTCCTGCGCTTTACGCGGCAGGTTTATACATAAAACAGAATGTCCGAATACGTCGGGAACGGCCAGTATTTTTTACCGACCAGCATCTCAAGCTTGTCGGCTGGGATGCGGACCTCTTCCATTGCAGGCAGGACAACATCATGGTAGTAGTCTGCCAGCATTTTCGACTCAGCCCGCGGCGCGGCTGCGACCGCACGCTCCAGTTCGTCGCACTTGTGGTACAGCTCCTTGGTCAGCGCGGAGATACGGCCGAGCAGTTCGGTCTCCATGCCGTCCGTGATGCCCGCTTCCTTCTTGTTGCGAACCACGCGCGACAGGTCGCCCTCGTAGTTGACGCACGCCGGTACGATCTCCTCCCGCACCATGTCGCTCATGGTCAGCGCTTCGATGCGCAGCGTCTTGTAGTATTCTTCGAGCAGCGCTTCCTCGCGGGACTCCATTTCCTCGCGGGTATAAACGTTGTGGCGGGCGAACAGCTCGACGTTCTCCTCGTCCGTGTAGTGCGGCAGCGCCTCCGCGGTGGACTTAAAGTTGTGCAGGCCGCGCTGCTCTGCCTCAACGACCCATGCGTCATCGTAACCGTTGCCGTTGAAAATGATGCGTTTGTGCGCCTTGATTTCGCGGCGGATGAGCGTTAGCAGCGCCTCCTTGAAATCGTCCGCGCCCTCCAGTTCGTCAGCGAACTGGCAGAGCTCGTCTGCGACCGCGGTATTGATCATAATATTCGGGCAGGCGATGTTGATCGCGGAGCCCAGCATGCGGAACTCGAACTTGTTGCCGGTAAAGGCGAACGGGGAGGTGCGGTTGCGGTCGGTGGTGTCCTTGGGGATGTCCGGCAGCACGGATACGCCGAGGTCCATCTTGGTCTTGGCGCGCTCGGTGTAGTCCTCGCCGGACTCGATCGCGTTCAGGATCGCCTGCAGCTCGTCGCCGATGAACATGGAGACGATCGCCGGCGGCGCTTCATTCGCGCCCAAACGGTGGTCATTGCCCGCGGAAGCGACCGAGATGCGCAGCAGATCCTGATACTCGTCGACAGCCTTGATGACAGCGGTCAGGAACAGCAGGAACTGGGCGTTTTCGCTCGGGGTTTTGCCCGGCTCAAGCAGGTTCTCGCCCGTATCGGTCGACAGCGACCAGTTGTTGTGCTTGCCCGAGCCGTTGATGCCATCGAACGGCTTTTCGTGCAGCAGGCAGATGAAGTGGTGTTTCTGCGCAACGCGCTTCATGACCTCCATCGTCAGCTGGTTGTGGTCGCTTGCAATGTTGACGCTTGTGAACACCGGCGCCATCTCATGCTGGCAGGGCGCCACCTCGTTGTGCTTGGTCTTGGAGAAGATGCCGAGTTTCCAAAGCTCCTCATCCAGCTCCTGCATAAAAGCCGCGACACGCGGACGGATCGAACCGAAGTAGTGGTCCTCCATCTCCTGTCCCTTGGGGGGACGCGCACCGAACAGCGTGCGGCCGGTGAAGATCAGGTCCTTGCGCTTTGCGTAATCGTCGCGGTCGATCAGGAAATACTCCTGCTCGGGGCCGACGGTCGCCATCACGTTGCGCACGTCCTTGCCGAACAGCTTCAGCACGCGGCACGCCTGCTTGCTAATCGCCTCCATCGAACGGAGCAGCGGGGTCTTTTTATCCAGGATCTGTCCCGTATAGGAGCAGAACGCGGTCGGGATGTACAGCGAACCGTCCTTGACAAAAGCGTAGCTCGTCGGGTCCCATGCGGTGTAGCCGCGCGCCTCAAAGGTCGCGCGCAGGCCGCCGGACGGGAAAGAGGAAGCATCCGGCTCGCCCTTAATCAGTTCCTTGCCGGAGAACTCCATCATCACGCCGCCGTTGTCGGTCGGGGAGATGAACGAGTCATGCTTCTCCGCAGTCACGCCGGTCAGCGGCTGGAACCAGTGGGTGTAGTGGGTCGCGCCCTTGCTCAGCGCCCAGTCCTTCATCGCGGTCGCCACAACGGCCGCAACATCCGGATCAATGGCTGTGCCTTCGCGCATGGTCTTTTTCAGCTTGCGGTAAACGTCCTTGGGAAGACGCTCCTGCATGACGGTCTCATTAAAGACCATGCTGCCGAACAGATCGGGGACATTCTTTGCTCTGCTCATGAATGCTTCGCTCCTTATTATGTTAATTTTTGAGTCAACATAAGAAATAAAATAAAACAGGCGCTGCGGGTTGTGTTCCCACAGCGCCTTTGCTGTTTACACATTGCATTATATCCATCTGTTTTTGCTTTGTCAAGACCCGTTTTGCACACTTTTCCCCATTTTTTGCAGATTTATTGCAACCTACTTAATTTTAATTGCTAACCATATGAATAAAATAAAACAGGCGCTGCGGGTTGTGTTCCCACAGCGCCTTTGCTGTTTACACATTGCATTATAGCCGTCTGTTTTTGCTTTGTCAAGCCCCGTTTGTTACAGTTTTTCTGTTTATTTGCAAGTTTTCGCAACCTACTGAATTTCAACGTACAGACAAGCTCCATTTCTATGCAATTTGCAAAAAATAAAAAAATTACAGTGTTTACCGCTTGACGCTGCCTTGTCCCCTGCTATAAAATATAAAGCGGACAAAGGCGTCCGCCACAGCTGAGGATT
>DXDO01000075.1 GCA_019115425.1 Candidatus Agathobaculum merdigallinarum
GGTTTTCGCGTCCGCCGTGGATGTTGGGCCGCCATTCGTTCTGGCGGTTGTAGTCCAGATACAGCATGGAAGCGACCGCGTCCACGCGCAGGCCGTCCATGTGGAATTTCTCGATCCAGAACATCGCGGACGAGAACAGCAGGTTGCGCGTCGAAACCTTGCCGTAGTCGAACACGCGCGTGCCCCATTCCTTGTGCTCCATCTTGAGCGGGTCGGCATATTCGTACAGGTAGGAGCCGTCGAACTCCACAAGGCCGCAGCCGTCCTTGGGGAAGTGTGCGGGCACCCAGTCCATGATCACACCGATGCCGGCCTGATGCGCCTTGTCCACCAGATACATGAGGTCCTTGGGCGTGCCGTAGCGGCTGGTCGCGGCGAAGTAGCCGATGACCTGATAGCCCCACGAGCCGTCGAACGGGTATTCGGTCAGCGGCATGAACTCGATGTGGGTGTAGCCCATTTCCTTGACGTAGGGCACCAGCTCGTCCGCCAGCTGCCGGTAGGAGTAGAAGTTGCCGTCCTCATGTACCTTCCACGAGCCGAGATGGCACTCGTAAATGTTGACCGGATTGGAATAGGGCAGATGCTTTTTGCGCCATTCCAGCCAGGAGGCATCGTTCCACTCATATCCTTCGATGTCAAACACCTTGGAGGCGTTGCCCGGGCGGGTCTCGGCGTGGAAACCGTACGGGTCGGACTTGTCGAAAACATCGCCTGACTTGGCCCACACGCTATACTTATATGCGGCATATTCGGAAACATGCGGGATGAATTTTTCCCAGATGCCCTGCTCGTCCCGCGTCATGTAGTCGGCTTCCCGGTTCCAGCCGTTGAATTCGCCCATGACCGATACCTTTTCGGCTTCAGGAGCATATACGCGGAACAGATAGCCCTGCTCGCCGTCCTGCGTGAAGGGATGCGCGCCCATGTAGTCGAAGGCGCGGCAGTCCCTGCCCGAATAGAAAAGCTGGCTGCGCTTTTCACAGGCCGGTGATGCGGATTTCTTCTTCATATTGCATCTCTCCCTTTTTTAAACTGCCAAAACCAAGGTGAACTGCGTATCTTTTCCAACGATTTTGTACATTTCGCCCGTTTTAGGCAGACACCTCTCACTTTAGTTGGGTATAGTATACATCAAAGCAAAAAAAAAGTCCAGCAATTTTACACAATTACCGGACTTTTTTAATGAAAATTTTGTTTGGTTTCCACATGAATTGACTGGAAATGTCGAGAAAATAAACAGAACCGGCCAGAATTGTTCAGAAAACATTGCGCCGGATCAAATCCAGGGCGGTTGAAGCCGCCTGCATGCGCACACGGTCGCGTCCGTTTGTGGACTTCATTTTGCGGGTAAAATGCTGCCCCCTGTGCCAAACGCTGATGTAGACCAGGCCGACCGGTTTTTCGTCTGTACCGCCGCCCGGGCCGGCCACACCCGTGATCCCCACGCCGACGTCCGCGCCGAGCGCGCGCGCCACGCCCTCAGCCATCTGCTCGGCTACCTCGGGCGAGACCGCGCCGACCGTGTCGAGCGTCTCCTTCTGAACGCCGAGCACCTTCATCTTGACCTCGTTGGCATACGAGCACACGCCGCCGAGATAGTAGTCCGAGCAGCCGGGCACGTCCGTGATGCGCTTGGACAGCAGGCCGCCCGTGCAGCTCTCGGCCACTGCGAGCGTCAGGCCGCGCTGCCGCAGACCGTCACCCACGACCTGCTCGAGCGAATCCACGTCCACACCATATACATCCTCACCCAGCAGACCGCAGATCTTCTCGACGACCGGTGCAAGCAGCTTTTCACATTCCTCTGGGGTATCCGCCTTGGCGGTCACACGCGCGAAGCACTCCGAGGTCTTGGCGTAGGGCGCGATGGTCGGGTTTTTGCTCTCCGCCATCATGTCGTGCAGGATGGCTTCCATGTTGCTCTCGCCGAGGCCGAACACGCGGATGTTGCGTGATACAATGCACCCGCCCGCGAATTTATAGAGGTAGGGCATCGCGCATTCCTTCCACATGGGGGTACACTCGCGCGGCGGGCCGGGCAGCATGAGCACGTGCTTGCCGTAGGCCTCGAATGCGCAGCCGGGCGCGGTGCCCCATTCATTGACAAATACCGTGCAGCCCTCGGGCAGCCACGCCTGCTTTTCGTTGTTCGGGGTCATCTCGCGGCCGATGGTCTGGAAAAAGCCCTTGATGCGGTCGAGCGAGGGCTGGTGCAGCGCCATCTTTTTGCCGAATACGGCGGCAAGCGTCTCTTTGGTCAGATCGTCCAGCGTGGGGCCGAGGCCGCCGGTGGTGATGATGATATCCGCGCGGTCGCGGGCGGTCTCGACGACGTGGCGCAGGCGCGCAGGGTTGTCGCCGACTACGGTCTGATAAAATACGTTGATGCCCAGTTCGGACAGACCCTGCGAGATGACCTGCGCATCCGTGTTGACAATATCGCCTAGCAGGATCTCGGTGCCGACGGCAATCAGTTCTGCGTTCATAATAACCTCCCGAAAGAATGAATGGATAATGGAGAATGTAGAATGGAGAATGGGCGGGGGAAGCTGCGCCGGAGCAGGACTGCCCGCCCGGCATTTTCCATCCTCCGTTTTCCATTCTCAATTTGTTCTGTTTTTAGGGTAAATGTATGATTTCTACCCCTGCGACGGCCTCGTCGACCAGCGCGTCCACATCCAGATGGGATTCCGCATCGAGGATCTTGGGCATCTTGGGCTTGGTGTTCGGGTGCTTGGGGGTGAACACGGTGCAGCAGTCCTCATAGGGCAGGATGGAGGTCTCGAAGGTGTCGATCCTGCGCGCGATCGTGACGATCTCCTCCTTGTCCATGCCGATGCACGGACGGAACACGGGCAGCTCGCATACCGCACCGGTCACCGCCATCGCGGGCATGGTCTGGCTCGCCACCTGACCGAGCGACTCGCCCGTGACGAGCGCGCCGCAACCATATTGGGTCGCGACTTTTTCCGCAATGCGCATCATAAACCGCCGCATGATGAGTGTGAACAGCTCCTCGTGGCACTTTTCGCGGATCTCCTCCTGGATTTTGGTGAACGGCACGACCATGACGCTCATGCGGCCGCACCACACGGTCAGCTTGCGCCCCAGCTCGAGCACCTTTTCCTTGGCGCGCTCCGAGGTGTAGGGATAGCTGAAGAAGTGGATGCCCACCAGCTCCAGGCCGCGCTTGGCCATCATCCAGCCCGCGACCGGGCTGTCGATGCCGCCCGAGAGTAGCAGGGCGGCGCGTCCGTTCGAGCCGATCGGCATACCGCCCGCGCCCGGCTCGGGGCCAGCATGGACAAAGGCGTATTTCTCGCGCATCTCGACATGCACGGTCAGGTCGGGGTGGTGCATATCCGGCCGGACATCCGCAAACCGGTCGGCCAGCTCGCCGCCGACGTGCTGGCTGATCTCGGTCGAGGTCATGGGGAACTTTTTGTCTCCGCGTTTGGTTTCGACCTTGAAGGTCTTTGCCTGCGCAAAGCGCGGCGCAAGATAGGACTGCGCGGTCGCGATCACGCTCTCGAGCGTCTTTTCCGGACAAACCGCCGCACGCGAGATGGTCGCAAAGCCGAACACATGGCGCGCGCAGTCCATGACCGCATCGGCGTCCGCGGCCTCGGGTACCTCGACGTACACGACCGACTGCCGCATGGAGATCTCGCAGTCCGCGACGTGCTTCATCCGGCGGGACAGATTTTTGAGCAGCCGATCCTCAAAGGTCTTGCGGTTGAGGCCTTTGAGGACGATCTCGCCGCATTTGAGCAGTAATACTTCTTTCATAATGTCTCCTTTATTTCAGCAGGCGGCGCGCGCCTGCATGGTGTTGTTTGTTTTTTGTGGAAAGTGCCGCTGACGCGGATTTTAAGCGCGCCAATTCATAACTGCGTATTCGCGGCCTGCGCGGCCGCCTCGCGGGCAAGAAGGGGGCAGGGTTCAGGTGTGCGGGCGCGCGATGCGCGCCCTACGGGTTACAGACGCAGCGTTTGGCGCGTCGAGTCGTGGCCCAGGCCATTTTGGCGCGCCGAGGTCGTCGCGCCCTACGAAATTGCGTGTCAATTCACCTTCTCGCGCCCTACGGGGTGGCAGACGTTTTGCTTACCGTGATACGGCAAATGGGCGGCAATTGGAAGGCGTTACTTACTTTTACGCGCGCAGCGCGTCCTGAAGGAAACGGGGTGATTCGCAAGAGGGGAGAAACTTCGTGTCTCCCCTCTTGTGCGCCCGCCGCGCGCAGCGGCATCGTTCCCGCCGCCCGCAGGCGGCGAAATCCCAGCCCGCGATGCGCGCCCCTACGGGGTGTATGCCTACCCGAAGCACATCACCGCCGCAGCATCTTCACGCCTTTTTTCGCCGCGGCGATGAACGCATCCACGTCCTCTTTGGTGTTAAACGGCGCGAACGATACGCGGATCGCGCTGTCCGTACGCGCTTTGGACAGGCCGAGCGCGCGGAGCACGCCGCTCTGCTTGCCCTTGGAGCACGCCGAGCCGCTCGACACATAGACCTCGTCCCCCTCGAGCACGCGCAGCATGACCTCGCTCTTGCAGCCCGGGATGGACAGGTTGACTACATGCGGCACGTCGCCTTGGCCGTTGAACGCAGCGTCCGGCAGGTTCGCCGCGGCCTGCTCTTTGAGATAGGCCGCAAGCTCCGCCACATGCGCGTAATCCTCGTCAAAATGCGCCATGCGGACCGCGCACGCCTTGGCGAACGCCGCGATATTCGGCAGCGGCTCGGTGCCCGGCCGCATGCCCTTTTCCTGCCCGCCGCCGAACATCAGGGGCGGCAGGCGCAGGCCCTTTTTGACATACAGCGCGCCGATGCCCTTGGGCGCGCCGATCTTGTGGCCGGACACGCTCATCAGGTCGCAGTTCCACTTTTTCGGCGTGAGCCGCACGCGGCACAGCCCCTGCACCGCGTCAATATGGAACAGCGCGCCCGGCGCTTTTGCCTTGAGCAGCGCGCCCAGCTCGGCCACCGGCTGCACCGTGCCGATCTCGTTGTTGACCAGCTGGCAGGACAGCAGGATGGTGTCCTCGGTCAGCGCTTTTTCGAGCGCCGCGGGTGTGATATGGCCGGTCTCGTCCGGCGCGAGGAACACCACGTCGAACCCCTCGGCGGCCAGCTGCTTGCAGGTGTTCAGCGTCGCCGCGTGTTCGATTTCGGTGGTGATGACGCGCCCCTTTTTGTGGCGGTGGAGGTGCGCCGCGCCGCGCAGGCTGATATTGGTGCTCTCGGTTCCGCAGGAGGTGAAAAACGTCTCCTCCGGCAGGCAACCGAGCGCCGAAGCGACCGTTTTGCGGCTGTTCTCCAAAAGGCGCGACGCTTCGATGCCCATTTTATGCAGGCTCGACGGGTTGCCGAAGCCCTCGCACATCGCGCGAACAGCGGCTTCCGCCGCCTCGGGCAGGACGCGCGTCGTCGCCGCATTGTCCAGATAATGCATGTAAATTGACTCCTTATTGATTCCGGTACGCAATTATTTTACAACGGTGGGCGGGGTTTTACAAGACAAAACCCGTAAATACAGGATTGAAATGCCGGCCGCGCTATGATATACTTTAACCGTATAACGCGATGAAAGCGCGTTTGACAGAAGAAAGGAAGGAAATCCTATGCCAGGTAAGGTAATTCTCGGCGCCCAGTGGGGCGACGAAGGCAAGGGCAAGTTCATTGATATTTTCGCGGGCAAAGCCGATCTGGTCGTGCGCAGCCAGGGCGGCAACAACGCGGGCCATACAGTCGTTGTGGACGGCGAAAAATATAAATTGCAGCTGATCCCGTCCGGCATCCTGTATCCGGACTGCGTGAACATCATCGGGCCGGGTGTGGTCGTCAATCCCAAGGCGGTGCTGGGTGAGATCGACGGCCTGCATGAAAAGGGCGTATCGACTGACAAGCTGTTCATCGACGCGCGCTGCCACTGCATCCTGCCCTGGCATCTCGAACTGGACGCGCTGAGCGAGGCGGAAAAGGCCAAGGAAGGCACCGCGATCGGCACGACCAAAAAGGGCATCGGCCCGACCTACATGGATAAATCCGAGCGCAGCGGCGTCCGCATGCACGATTTCGTGGACGCGGAGC